>NZ_JAKRNR010000002.1:0-223239 GCF_022346685.1 Sphingomonas sp. ACRSK
CCCCCCCCCGCCCCCCCCCCCCCCCCCCCCCCCCGCCCCCCCCCCCCCCCCCCCAACCCGGTCGAGGTCGCGGGCGTCGACGACAAGGAAGGCACCGAGATCCGCTACAAGGTGGCGGTCAACGGCCTGGACGACATCGACACGCTCGATCGCTTCGACGCGCTCTCCTCGCTCAAGAAGGACGGTACCAAGGCGGCGAACGCGGCGATGATCACCGCGCGTGCCAAGGAGGACGAGCAGCTCGCCGTCCGTATCCTTCATGCCGAGGGCTATTACGACGGCACCGCCGTATCCACGGTCGAGCAGCAAGAGGGCGGCACCGTCCAGGTGACGATCAACGCGACGCCCGGGCCACAGTACAAGCTCGCCTCGATCAAGGTGGACGCGGCGCCCACGACGCCGCCGAACCTCGTCGACAAGGAACTGCCGCTCAAGGTCGGCGAGCCGATCATCGCGGAACGGGTGCAGGCAGCGGAGGCCAACGTCAGCCTGAAGCTGCCGCAGCAGGGCTATCCCTTCGTCAAGGTGGGCGAGCGCGACATCCTGCTCGACGAGCAGACGGTGACCGGGGACTATACGCTGCCTGTGGACACCGGCCCGCGCTCCTCGTTCGGCGGCTACACGACGGACGGCAAGCTCGCCTTCGACGCCGAGCATGTCGGCGTGCTGGCGCGCTTCGAGCGGGGGGAACTCTACGATACGCGCAAGGTCGACGACCTGCGCGACGCGCTGGTGGGCACGGGGCTTTTCTCCAGCGTCTCGGTGGAGCCGAAGCGTACCGGGCAGCTTGCGCCGGACGGAACCGAATACGTCGACCTGGCCGTGCACCAGACGGCCGGACCGGCCCGGACGCTGGCGGCCGAGGCGGGCTATGGCACCGGCCAAGGTGTGCGCGTCGAGGGCTCCTGGACGCACCGCAACCTCTTCCCGCCCGAAGGCGCGCTGATCATCGCCGGCGTCGCCGGTACCCAGGAGCAGGGCCTGAGCGCGACCTTCCGTCGCCAGAACGCGGGCAAGCGCGATCGTACCGTCAGCCTGACCGCAGCCGCCAACCACTCCAACTACGAGGCCTATGAGGCGTTCACCGGCACCCTTGCCGGCAAGATCTCCTATGATTCCACGCCGATCTGGCAGAAGCGCTTCACCTATTCCTATGGCTTCGAGCTGACCGGCACGAACGAGGACGTCTGGAGCTTCGAGAAGAACAAGCGCGACCGCGGCACTTATTTCGTCGCGGCGCTGCCGTTGTTCGGCGGGTTCGACACCTCCGACAACCTGCTCAACCCGACCAAGGGCTTCCGCCTGAAGCTGAACGCGAGCCCCGAGACGTCGGTGCGCGGCGACGTCAGGCCCTATGGCCGCTTCATGGTCGAGGGCACGGCCTATTATCCCGTCACGTCCAGCATCGTGCTGGCCGGCCGGGCACGCGCCGGCAGCATCTTCGGCATCGATCGCGACGATCTCGCGCCCTCGCGGCGCTATTATGCGGGCGGCGGCGGTTCGGTCCGCGGCTTCGGCTACCAGGAACTGGGGCCGCGCGCGCCGGACGGCGATCCGATCGGCGGCCGCAGCCTCAACGAGTTCGCGATCGAGGCGCGCTACCGCTTCGGCAACTTCGGGATCGTGCCCTTCCTGGATGCAGGGCAAGTCTATGAAGGAACGATGCCCGACGCTTCCGACCTGCGCTTCGGCGCCGGTATCGGCGGCCGCTTCTACACCAACTTTGGCCCGCTCCGCGTGGACGTCGCAACGCCGCTGAAGCGGCGCGAAGGCGAGTCCAAGGTGGCCCTCTACATCTCGATCGGGCAGGCGTTCTGATGGCCGAGGAAGTGATCCGCGAACCCGGCGCCGGCGAAGAGCGCGTCGTCGTGGTCGATCGTCGGCCGCTGTGGCAGCGCATCGCCAAATGGGTCGCCATCGTCCTGGCAGGTCTGGTGCTGCTGCTGGTCGTGCTGGTGATCGGCCTGAACACCCGCTCTGGCCAGGGTATCCTGGTCCGCCAGATCAACAATTTCTCGACCGCCTCCGGCCTGAAGGTCCATGTCGGCCGGATCGAGGGGTCGCTCTACGGCGCGATGGTGATCCACGACCTGCAGCTGCGCGACACCAAGGGCGTCTTTGCCTCGTCACCGCAGGTCGCGATCGACTGGCGCCCGTTCGCCTTCATCCGCAGCCATGTCGACGTGCGCTCGCTGACCAGCCCGCTGATCCGCTACGATCGCAATCCCGTGCTGCTCGCCACCCCGCCGAGCGAGGACCAGGGCCCGCTGCTCCCGGACTATGACATCGACGTCAACAAGCTGTCGGTCGGCCGCCTGGAGATCGGGCCGGCGGTCGCGGGCCAGCGCTATGTCGCAAAGATCGACGGCCAGGCGCACATCGCGGACCGACGCGCGCAGATCCAGGCGAACGCCGGCACCATCGCAGGCGGCGGGCTTGCCGGCGGTGACCGGCTGGTGCTGCGCCTTGATGCGGTACCCGAAGACAACAAGCTCGACGTCGACTTGCGCGTGACGGCCCCCAGCAACGGCCTGGTCGCAGGTCTCGCCGGGCTGAAGGCGCCGCTGGTGCTGAACGTCGACGGCCGTGGCGCGTGGAGCGACTGGCGCGGTCGCGCCGCCGGCACGCTCGGCGGGCAGCCGCTCGTCGATCTCAACGTCCTCGGCCGCTCGGGCAACTTCCAGGTCCGCGGCTTCGCGCGTCCGGGGCTTTACCTCGAGGGACCGGTCGAACGTCTGACCGCGCCGCGCCTGCAGATCGCGCTCGACACCGCACTCGACGAGCGCGTCGTGGATGCCAAGCTCCGCCTGCGTTCGGACGCGCTTTCGGTCGCGACCGACGGCAAGGTCGATCTCGGCCAGAGCCGCTTCGGCGACTTCCGGGTCGAGGCGATGCTGCTCACCCCCGGCTCGATCGCGCCCAACCTCAACGGTCGCTCGGTGCGCGCCGCCGTCGTCCTCGACGGCCCGTTCCGCACGCCGACCGTCGACTACAAGGTCCAGGCCGCCGCCATCGGCTTCGGTGAAACCGTCGTCCAGCAGCTCTATGCCGAGGGCAAGGCGACCATCGACAGCGAACGCATCCTGATCCCGATCAACGCCAAGGCACGGCGCATCTCCGGCCTCAACGCCGCGGTCGGTGGACTGGTGACGAACGTCGCGATCAACGGTGATCTGGCGATCAGCAACGGCGACCAGGTGCTCTCCGACAACCTGCGCCTGCGCTCCGACCGGATCGACGCGACCGCGATCATCGCCGCGAACCTCTCGACCGGCCGCTACACGGGCGCGTTGAAGGGGCGGATCAACAATTACGAGATCGCCAGCATCGGCATCATCAACCTGCAGACCGATGCCGATCTCTACACCGCGGCCAACGGCGGCTACGGCATCCGCGGCCGCGTGGTCGCGCAGACCAAGCAGCTGTTCAACGAGGGCATCCGCAACTTCCTGGGCGGCAATGCGACCACCTCGGCGAACATCGCCTACAGCCCGGAAGGCATCATCAGCTTCTCGAACCTGAAGCTTAGCGCGCCCCAGTTTCGCATCCTGCGCGGCTCGGGCCGGTACGACCCCGCTGGGCCCCTGCTGGTGAACGCAGACGCCTATTCGACGCAATATGGCCCGCTCACCGCGCGCGTGTCCGGTTCCATGGCGGCACCGGTGGTGTCGCTACGGGCGCCCCGGCCTGGCGTGGGCATCGGTCTGGTCGACCTCAAGGCGGATGTGCGCGGGCAGGGGGATCGCTATGCGATCGTCGCGTCCGGTGGCACCAACTATGGCCCGTTCAACGCGAACGTCCTGCTGAGCACGGCGCCGCGCCTGACGGCCGACATCCGCTCGGCGCGTTTTGCCGGAGTCGACATCAATGGCCGCGTGCAGGCGACCAATGCCGGGCCGTTCGCCGGCCGCCTGAACTTCTCGGGCTCGGGCATCAACGGCTTCGCCAACCTTGGCGCCGTCGGCAAGTACCAGCGCGCCGACGTGAACGCGCGCGCCTACAACGCCCGCATCCCCGGCCAGGATGGGATCACCATCGGCCAGGCGATCGTCACCGCCTCGGCGGTGCTCTACGACCAGCCGCAGATCGTGGCGGACGCGCAGCTCGGCAACTTCCGCAGCGGCGAGATGGTCGTGACGCGGGCGCGTGCCAAGGTGAACTACCGTGGCGGCAACGGCACCGCGCAGCTGCTGGCAGAGGGTTCCTCGGGCGTGCCGTTCCGCGTGGCCGCCAACGCCCGACTGAGCCCGAACGAGTATCTCGTGGCGCTGCAGGGAGTAGGCAACAACGTCAACTTCCGCACCGCCAACCCTGCGCGCATCGTGCCGGGCTCGGGCGGCTATCGCCTCTACCCGACGCGCATCAACTTCGATCGCGGATCGATGCGGATCGCGGGCTCCTACGGCGCCGGCATGACGCTCCAGTCGCGGCTCGACAGCCTCGACGTGAGCCTGCTCAACGCGTTCGTGCCGGGCCTGGGCCTCGGCGGCACGGCCACCGGCAGCCTGGACTTCGCACAGCCGAGCGGCGCGAGCTTCCCGCAGGCGGATGCCCGGCTGACCGTGCGCAACTTCACCCGCTCCAGCCTGGCGGCGGTCTCCGATCCGGTCGACGTCGTCTTCGCGGGCGACTTGCGGCCGGAGGGCGGCAGCGGCCGCGCGCTGATTCGCCGCGGCACCACCACCGTGGGGCGCATGGTCGCGAACCTGCGTCCCCTGGCGCCGGGTGCCGGATCATGGACGACCCGCCTGATGGCGGCGCCCCTGTCGGGCGGCATCCGCTACAACGGCCCGGCAGGCGTGCTCTTCTCCTTTGCAGGCCTGACCGACCAGCAGCTGTCGGGGCCGATCGGCATCGCCGCCGACTTCAGCGGGCGCGTGCAGGCGCCGCGGCTGACCGGCGTCGTGCGCGCCAACAACCTCACCTACGAGAATGAGGCGCTCGGAACACGGCTGACCCGGACGCAGATCGACGGCCGGTTCAACAACGACCGCTTCGAGCTGGTGACGCTCAACGCGCGGGCCGGCGAGGGCAGCCTTTCGGCCAAGGGCAGCGTCGGCCTCGCCGCGGACATCGGCTTCCCGATCGACGTGCAGGCGACGCTCGACAATGCCCAGCTGGCGCGCAGCGATGCGCTCGGCGCGTCGGCGAGCGGCCAGATCCGCGTGCTCAACAATGCGCAGGGCGGCTCGATCACGGGCCAGCTCAACATCCCCGAGGCGCGCTACCAGATCGCGTTCCAGGGCGCGTCGGAGGTTCCCGAGCTCACCGGAATTCGCCGCAAGAGCGAGATCCGCGCGGCCGCGGCCAACCCGCAGCCGGCGCCTCGCGCGGCACCGGTGGGCCTGTTCAAGCTCGACCTGCGGGTGCGCGCGGAGAACCAGCTCTACGTGTCGGGCATGGGCCTGGAGTCCGAGTGGAAAGCGGACCTGCGGATCGGCGGCACCTCGGCGGCGCCTCGCATCGCCGGCGGCCTGGACCTGATCCGCGGCACCTATTCTTTCGCCGGCAAGGAGTTCGACGTCGACCGGGGCAAGATCAGCTTCGAAGGCGACGACTTCACCAACCCGGTGATCGACATCGAGGCGAACACCACCGTCGAGGACGTCACGGCCACCATCCTGGTCGCCGGTACGGCGCAGGCGCCGCGCATCTCCTTCACCTCCACCCCCGCGCTCGCGCAGGACGAGGTACTGGCACGGCTGCTGTTCGGCCGCTCTGTGACCGACCTGTCGGCGACCGAGGCGATCCAGCTGGCGGCGGCGCTCAACTCGCTGCGCGGGTCCGGCGGCGGCGGGCTCAACCCGCTCGGCAAGCTGCGCTCGGCGACCGGCATCGACCGGCTGCGCATCCTGGGGAGCGACGAGGCGACGGGCCGCGGCACCGCGCTGGCTGCCGGCCAGTACCTGACCGACGACATCTATATCGAGATCATCACCGACGCGCGGGGCTTCACCGCCACCCAGCTCGAGGTGGCGTTGACCAAGGCGCTGAGCGTGCTCTCGCAGACCGGGTCGTTCGGTGGATCGAACGTCAGCGTACGCTACTCGAAGAACTACTGACGGAAGGCCGGCGCGCTTCGGCGCGCCGGCTGTCCAGCCTGCCAACACTGCGCGCCTGGCCTGCCTACGCAGGCGTGCGGTTCGAAAGCTGGGGTGACTTTAGCCCAGCGCGGCGAGTGCCGCTTCGGCAGCAACTTCGCCGCTGGCGAGGGCGCCGTGCGCGGTGGAGAAGTCGCTCGCCGAACAGGCTTCGCCCGCGAAGAACAGCCGGTCGTCTGGACCCGCGAGAACGGCGCGGGCATTGGCATGGCCGGGGAGGGCATGGCTGTACGACCCGCCGAAGCCGTCCGCTTGCCCCCAGGCAGAGGCGGCGATCAGCCGCAGCCCGCGTGCGAAGTCCGCGCCGAGCAGCGCCCCAAGTTCTTCCCGTGCGAACGCCGCGGTGGCGTCCGCGCCGGCCCTCTCCAGCGCCGCAGCGCCGCTGCCGCCGAAGAAGCACTCCACCACGGGCCGCCCGAACGGGCGCAGGTAATAGCTGCCGGTATGGATCGCGCGCGGGTTACCGAGCAGGTGGCTGTCCGGCGGCACCGCCTTCGGCTCCTCCAATCGTAGGAAGACTTTGTTGGCGAGCCCCAGCGGCAACTGCGCAGCGGCATGGCAGCGGGCGTCGTAGCGGGCCGGAAGCGCGATTCCTCCGCGGGCGAGCACCGGCGTCGCGACGGTCACGATGGCCGTCCGCGCGCGCACAGCGCCGCGCGGGCTCTCCAGCACCAGATGACCGCCCTCGTCGCGGATGCGCCGCACGGGGGTGCCGAGCGCCACCGCCACCCGCGGCAGCTGCGACGCCACCAGCGTGCCGTAGCCGTCGGGCACGCGCCAATTCTCGTCGGTCGCGGCATCGTCATAGGCAAGGTAGTCCGCCACCGAGAGGTCGGCGAGCCCGGTTCCGTTGATGTAGCCGCTCAACGCCTCGACATAGGCGTTCCACTCGCCCTCGGGCGGCAGCGCATCGGCGGCACGATCGCTCGGCGGCGGGTTGCTGCGCAGCCTCGCATCCCAGACTTCGAACGCCCGGTTCGCCGCCTTGCGCTGCTCGGGCGGGAAGCCCAGGTCGCGCAGCTGCTTGCCCCAGGCGGACTCGCTGCGATCGATCGCGAAACCCGCATCCTCGGCGATCTTCACCCAGGGGTTGCGGTCCGCGGAGTGGAGCCAGCCGCAGCCCATGTCGAGCGGCATGCCCCGGACGCCCAGCGTCCACGCGCGCCCGCCGATGCGGTCGCTCGCCTCCAGCACCAACACATTCAGGCCGCGCCCGTGCAGGCGGCGCGCCGCGCCGATGCCGGCAGCACCGGCGCCGATGATGGCAACGTCGACGTCGGTCATTGCGCGCGCGGGTGCGGCTCCGCGGTGGAGGACTGGGTGCGTGCCTCGGCTTCCGGATGGCCCGGCATCGTCGCCGTGTCGGCCGCTCCCGCTTGCGGCGTGGCAGCCTGCGCCGGCCGCCCCCGTTGCGAGTCCGTCTCCGCCGCGGCGGTGCCGCCCAGGCCGCCGCCGCCCGGGCTCTCGTCCAATCGTGCGTCGGTCAGCACGGCGGCCGCAGTCGCGTCGTCGCGCGCGTCGCTCTGGGGTGTCTCGGGGGCGTTGCTCGGCTGGTTGGTGGCCACGGGCGATCTCCTTGCGTCCCCTCAACGCGCGAGTGGCCGAGGCTTTCCCGGTCAGACCGCCTTGCTGAATCGCTGCGCATCGGGCTGGCGATAGCGGTCGAACGCGGCCGCCGCGAGCCGCGCATAGGGTCGGCCGTCCGGCAGGACGGTCACACGAGTGCCGTCGATCCGCACGAGACCTTCCTCGGCCAGGTCGGCGAGCCCAGGCAGCGCGTCCGGGGCCGGGGTCGCGTCGACGCTTCCGTCGCACAGCAGGCGTTCGATCAGGCCCGAGCGCAGCCGGTCGTCGGCCGATCGCGCGACACCGCGCACCGCCGCCAGGCCGCCGTTCGCGACGCGCATGCGGTAGCGGCCGACGTGCTTCTCGTTCTGCACCAGCAGCCCGTCGTACTGGCTGATCGAGGAGGCTCCCAATCCGATGATCGCCTCGCCCGGCTCGTCCGTGAAGCCCTGGAAGTTGCGGCGCAGCGTCCCCCTGGCGGCCGCCCGCGCGAGGCTGTCCTGTGGTCGTGAGAAATGGTCGAAGCCGATCGCCGCATATCCCGCCGCGACCAGGATGTCATAGGCGAGCGCGCTCTGGGCGAAGCGCTGCGCGGCATCCGGCAGCGCCTCGTCCGGGATCATCCGCTGGCGCGGCAGCAGTCGCGGCATGTGCGCATAGCCGAACATCGCGATGCGATCGGGCGCAAGATCGAGCGCGGCGGCGAGCGTCTCGGCCAGGTCCTCGGAGGTCTGGTGCGGCAGGCCGTACATCAGGTCCAGGTTCACCGCGGCGATCCCGGCGGCGCGCAGGTCGAGCACCGCCTGGCGCACCATCTCGTACGGCTGCATGCGGTTGATCGCGCGCTGCACATGCGGCGCGAAGCACTGCGCACCCAGGCTCACCCGGGTCACGCCGGCGCGCGCGAGGGCCTCTGCGTAGGTCGCGTCCAGCGTCCGGGGATCGAGCTCCGCCGCGATCTCCAACCGATCCGCGCAGGCAAAGCTCCGGCGCAGCAGCTCGGTCAGCCGCACGAAGTCTTCCGGAGGCAGCGCATTGGGGCTGCCGCCGCCGAAATGGATCGCGACGACCCGGCCGCGCATCCGGGCTGCTACCGCGCCGATTTCCTGCTCCAGCGCCACCAGATAGGCATCGAGGCGGGAGGCGCGGCCGATCGCCCCAGTGTTGCACCCGCAATACCAGCAGATCTCGTGGCAATAGGGGATGTGGACGTAGAGCGATACCGGGGTCTCTGTCGCGATGGCCGCAAGCGCCTCCGCCTGTTCGGCCGGGCCGACGCCGGTGTGGAATTCCGCAGCGGTGGGATAGCTGGTGTAGCGGGGCACGGAGCGGCGCGCGAGATCGGGCAGGTAGCGGTGCATGTCGCCCCTTTCTGCTCCCGCGCGCGCGGGCACGTTGACGCGCGTCAAACTTGGGCGCGGGCGTTTGATGCGGGTCAACGCCGCTCCTGGCGTTCGACCGCACAAGGCGGGCTGGAGGCCTGAATGACTGACATCCAGCACCTGTTCAAACCCAGGCGTCCGGCCACCCGCCGCTGGCACGTCATCGACGAAATCGACCTCGTGCCGCTGCTTTCCGACCATATGCGCAGCGAACAGCTCTGCAGCCGGCTCGAGAAATGTGCGGACGCGCTGCCGGAACTGCCCGACGCGGAAGAGATCGAGTCGCTCTGCGACGCGCTCGATGCGCAGGCCGTGGAGCAGGCGAGCCGCGAAGATGCGCTGCTGGACGCCCTGTTCGGGGCGGAAGCGGAGCCGCTGGCAGACACGCTGCTGGCGTACGTCCGCGCCCAGCACGTCACCTTTGCGGTGCAGGCGCAGGACATCCTCGCGGTGCTCCGGCCGCATGCCGTCGATCGCGGGCCTTGCGCGGCGACCCTGGGCTACATGCTGCGCTGCTTCTTCGACGGCTGCCGTGCCGCCATGGCGTTCGAGGAGCTGGCGATCCGCACGCTGGCGGAAGCCAGGCTCACGCCGGCCGCCCGCCTGCTGCTCGACAACCGGCTCCAGGCGCGCTGCCGCGTCGCCTGAGCGCCGGGCTCAGGCCGGTTCCGCCCGTTCCTCCAGCGCCGACCGGTCACGCAGCGTCACCGCGCGGCCGCCGGGCAGCCCGATCACGCCGGATGCCTTGAGCTTGGTCATCTGCCGGCTCACCGTCTCGATGGTGAGGCCCAGCACGTCGGCGATCTGTCCTCGGGTCAGCGGCAGGTCGAAGGTGATCGGCCCTTCGGCACTCGCGCGGCAGGCGCTGCTGCCGGCGCGGTCCGCCATGTCGAGCAGGAACCCGGCGATCTTTTCTTCCG
This sequence comes from Sphingomonas sp. ACRSK, assembly GCF_022346685.1. Lineage (NCBI taxonomy): Bacteria > Pseudomonadati > Pseudomonadota > Alphaproteobacteria > Sphingomonadales > Sphingomonadaceae > Sphingomonas > Sphingomonas sp. ACRSK. The sequence goes on from NZ_JAKRNR010000002.1 coordinate 9,970, forward strand.
CGGACTTGCGACCCAGCATCAGCATGCGGCCGCGCGCCTCGTCGAGGGCGGCGAAGGTACGCTGGAGCAGCAGCCGCTCCATGCGGACATGGTCCTCCAGCACCTGCTCGAACTGCTTGCGCGGAAAGACGCACAGTTCGGCATCGGTGAGCGCGGTGACGGTGAAGTCGGCTGCGTCCGCATAGGGGCGGCCGATGAAGTCGGCGGGATAGTGCAGGCCGACGATCTGCTCGCGCCCGTCGGCAGTGGAGGCGCTGAGCTTGAGCACGCCCGACAAGAGGTTGGCGCAGATGATGCTCTCATCCCCTGCCCAGATCACCGTCTCGCCCTTGGAGAGTCGCTGGCGCCGGCCGAGCGCGTTCAGCGCTTCCAGTTCATGGTCGGTAAGGCTGCCGCACAAAGCTAGGTCCCGCACCGAACAGTCGGCGCAAATCTCAATCGCTGCCATGCAGGGCCTATACGTAACATGGATTGCTTTGTCGCGCGAAACGCGCCGGCGTGCGCGTTGATGCGGGTCAAGGCGCGGGCGAGCCGCACGGGGGCATAGGGGAAGCGTCGCCGGGCAGCGGCAGGTCGCCCGCCGCCCGATGATCCTCCCGCCTTCGACGGGCTGCCGGAGCCTTCCGACAGCCCGCCGCTTTTCGCTCAGATTCCGTGGCGGATCTCGACGCCCGGAATGCCGGGCACGTCCACCTCGAACGCGAACAGGTCGCCTGCATGCGGCTGCTCGGCGCGTTCCGCTGCCGACAGGTGCTTGGAGGCGGTGGTGGCATAGAGCGTCTTGCGCTCCGGCCCGCCGAACGCGACCTTGGTGATGGCGCTGACGGGGAAGCGGATCTGCTCCAGCAGCTCGCCCTTCGGCGAATAGCGGCGCACCCCCCAGCCGTTGTAGAGCCCGACCCAGATGCAACCTTCGGCATCGACGGTGGGGCCGTCCGGATGCCCTTCCGAATTGGGGATCTGGGCGAACAGCCGCGCGTCGCTGAGCGTCCCGTCCTCGTCCACGCTGCACGCGTAGATCAGGCCCTTGCCGGTATCGACGTGATAGATGGTGCGACCGTCGGGGCTGAACGCCGGGCCGTTGGTGATCGCGCACGACGGCGTGGAGGCGACGCAGCGCCCGTCCGCGCCCAGGCGATAGATGGTGCCGCTTTCCGCGGTCTCGCCGTCGTCCATGGTGCCGAACCAGAGGCGACCGTGCGGATCGACGGTGCCGTCGTTGAGCCGGTTGCCCGGATGCTGCGGCTCCGGATCCACCAGCGGCACGAACGCCCCCGTGGTCGGATCGAAGCGGGCAAGCCCGCTCTGGAGGCCCGCGATCAGTCCTCCGTCCGCAGAGGGCAGCACGAAGCCGCATTGGCCCGGCGTCTGCCAGCTTTGGATCGCGTTGGTTTCCGGATTGAGGCGATAGATGCGGTAGCTCTTGATGTCGACGAACCAGAGCGCGGCGTCGCGCTCCACCCACACCGGACCTTCGCCCAGCGGGGCGCCGAGCTGGACGATGCTGACGGGCTCGCTGCGCTGGACCGCCACCACAGCGCCTCCACGCGGCGTGCGCCAAGCGGCGCGAGGAGGAAAGGATAGGCAAAAGACGTGGAGATCACCGGGTGAAGGCCTCTTTGTCGCGGGGAGGGGGCGTGCGGCCGCAGCAGTGCGGCGGGTCTGCAGCATCCTCTCCTGCCGCCGGTTATGTGGGTCCCCGGCAGCATCCGTGGCTCCCCACAGGCTGTCAAGCGCGGGATCCCCAGCTCGGAAAGGAGGTAGTGCGTCCGGGACCGCGGCTCATCGCATCGTTAACTCCTGAGTTACCTTGACCTGCGAAGCCGGCAAGGGTTCAGGGAAATGGAAGCGTATCATGTACAAAGCCCATAAGCTGCAGCTGCTCGTCGCCGTTGGCGCGCTCGCCATCGCCGGCTGCGCCCGCAAGCCGGAGCCGGCTCCGCCGCCACCTGCGCCCGCTCCCACGCCGACACCTGCGCCGATGCCCGTGCCGCCCGCCGGCAGCGCCGCGGGGCTGAGCACGCCGACGGCCCTGCCGGACGGCGGCTATCCGACCCCCAATCGCGCGCTTTCGACGGCCGGAAAGGTGTGGCACCTGCGCAGCGCGCTCAACGTCGCCGCGCTCCAGTGCAATGTCTCGGACCCGACGATCGTCGCCCACTATAATGCGCTGATCAAGACGCAGACGAAGAGCTTCGCTGCCGCGCACAAGACGCTGTCCGCCGAATATCGCGCCGCCGGCGGCGACTGGCAGGACCGCTTCGACGATTCCATGACGCGCCTCTACAACTTCTTCGCGCAGCCGCCGGTGCAGAAGGAATTCTGCGCCCGCGCCGTGCCGATGATCGCGACCGCCGCCGCCCTTCCGGCCGGCGCGTTCGAGAGCTTCGCCGCAGGCGCGTTGGAGCAACTCGACCAGCCATTCGTGGACTTCTACCGCCGCTACGATCTGTACCGGGTCGAGCTTGCGGCCTGGAAGTCGGGCCAGCAGTCGCCCGTGCCGCGGCTTGGCGTGGACCCGGTCGTGCTGCTCGGATCCAACGAAGTGACGCTGGCCAAGGGGGTGCGCGTCGCGTCGCGCTGAGCCGCACCCGCCCCTGCGGTTTGCATCGGGCGCCCTCCGGTCGCTAGGGGAGGGGAAGGAGGTGGGCGCAGTGATGTGCCCACGCCTTTCCTTTCGCATTGGAGTGGCTGTTGGAATCAGTAACGATCGTTCTTGTGCTGCTGCTGGCAGTGGTGGTCAGCGGTGCCGTCTCGCGGATGGTGCCTTTCGCGGTGCCGGCGCCGCTGGTCCAGATCGCGCTCGGCGCGGCGATCGGGCTGGCGGGCGATTGGCGGGTCGCACTGGATCCGGAACTGTTCTTCTTCCTGTTCCTGCCACCTCTTCTGTTCCTGGATGGCTGGCGCATCCCCAAGGACGAATTGTTCAAGGATCTGCCGACCGTGGTCGAGCTGGCGCTTGGCCTGGTCGTGATCACGGTGCTGGGCATGGGGCTGTTCATCCACTGGATGATCCCCGCCATGCCGCTCGCGGTCGCCTTCGCGCTCGCAGCCGTCGTGTCGCCGACCGATCCGATCGCAGTCTCCGCCATCGCCGCGCGCGTGCCGATCCCCAAGCGGATGATGCACATCCTGGAGGGGGAGTCGCTGCTCAACGACGCGTCGGGCCTGGTGTGCCTGCGCTTCGCCATCGCCGCAGCGCTCACCGGCACCTTCTCTGCCTCCAGCGCTGCGCTCAACTTCCTCTGGGTGGCGTTCGGCGGGCTCGCGATCGGTGTTGCCGTCACCATGGCCGTGACCTGGGCCAAGTATCGCGTGTCCAGGCGTTTCGGCGAGGAGATCGGCTCGCAGATCCTGGTCAGCCTGCTGATCCCGTTCGGCTCCTACCTGCTGGCGGAGCATTTCCACTGTTCCGGCATCCTGGCGGCCGTCGCTGCCGGCGTGACAATGAGCTTTGCCGAGATCTCGCGACAGGCGCTCCCCGCGACGCGCGTTCGTCGCAATTCCGTTTGGGACACGATCCAGTTCGCCGCCAACGGCATCATCTTCGTCCTCCTGGGCGAGCAGTTGCCGGCCATCCTCCACGGCGCGCGTGAGACGGTCGCGCTGACCGGCCACCAGAATGTCTGGTGGTTGGCCCTGTACGTGCTCGCGATCAACGTCGGGCTCGCCGCATTGCGGTTCGTCTGGGTGTGGATCTCCCTGCGCCTTACGCTGCTGCGCCGGGGCGACGCCAGGCAGAGCCCGGAGTGGCGGCTCGTCGCCGCCATGTCCTTTGCGGGAGTGCGCGGGGCGATCACCCTGGCGGGTGTGCTCACCCTGCCACTGCTCGCCGCGAACGGAACGCCGTTCCCGGCACGGGACCTCGCCATCTTCTTGGCCGCAGGGGTGATCGTCACCTCGCTGGTGGTCGCCAGCATCGGACTTCCGCTGCTGCTGCGGGGCCTGAAGATGCCGGCGGACGCCTCCGTCCAGGCGGAGGAGGATGCCGCGCGCGTCGCCGCTGCGGAGGCTGCGATCCGCGAGATCGAGCGCGTCCAGCACGACCTGGCCGCCGGCCGCAACGACGCCGATCTGTACGCGTCCGCCGGAGCCCGCATCATGGACCTCTACCGCGAGCGCATCGAGGCGCGCAGCCAGGAAGGGGAGGCGGCCGAGGCGGCGCGCCGCGAGGATGGCATCGAACGCGAACTGCGCCTCGCCGGTCTCAAGGCCGAACGCGCCGCCATCTTCCGCAGCGCACGCGAACGCCGCATCGGCAGCGCCACGTCCAGCAAGCTGGTCCGCGAGCTCGACCTGCTGGAGGCGCGCTACCGGAGTTGAGCGCCGGCGGCGTCCCGTGCCTGGCACCGCGCCAGCATCGCGACGCCGCTAAGCCTCGCGGTTCGCATCATGAAGGGGATCATCCTGCCTCCGTCGTTCCGCTCGGAAGCATGGACGTGAGATGTCAGGGGTGCTCTGACGTCGTGCAGCCTTGCGCTGCAGAAGATGGAGGCCCGACCGGGAATCGAACCCGGGTGCAAGGATTTGCAGTCCTCTGCGTCACCACTCCGCCATCGGGCCTCGACGTCGGGAGGCGGGCACTTGCTCGGTTTTCGCCCCGCGGTCAACCAGGTTTCCGCCCTCGCTCCACTGTGGGCCAGAAAATGGCGGCGGTCGCTTGGCGGCATCGCGCGTGCGAAGTACATAGCAGCGTTCTCAACTAGTGTATTGCACGAATAATACAGACGTGCGACAGGAGCATCATGGACGGTTCGGCAGATACCCTTCGGTTCGAGGAAATGCGCGCGGCGATGGTGGCGAGCCAGCTTCGCACCAGCGCTGTCGACGACTCGCGGGTGGTCAAGGTGATGGGCGAGGTGCCGCGGGAGCGTTTCGTACCCGCCGCCGCACGTCCGATCGCCTATTATGATCGCGACATCGCGCTGGGCAACGGCCGCGCCATGAACGCGCCGCTCGCCTCGGCGCGCCTCGTCAACGAGGCGGAGATCGCCTCGACGGACCGGGTGCTGCTGATCGGTGCGGCGACCGGCTATGTCGCAGCGGTGCTCGCGGAGCTCGCCGGCTCGGTGGTCGCGCTGGAGGAAGATGTGACGCTCGCCGCGCAGGCGCGCGAGGCACTTGCCGGCATGGCCAACGTCACGGTGGTCGAAGGGCCGCTGGTCGAGGGCTGGGCGCAGGGCGCGCCCTATGACGCGATCGTGATCGACGGCGCCGTCGAGTTCGTGCCGGACGCGATCGTGCACCAGGCCAAGATCGACGGCCGCGTGACGACGGGCGTGATCGACCGGGGCATCAGCCGGCTCGCCGCCGGGCGCCGTAGCGAAGGCGGCTTCGGCTTGGTCGACTTTGCGGATGTGGACTGTGTTGTGCTGCCGGGGTTCTCCAAACCGCCCACCTTCCAGTTCTAAAGCCGCGCAAAACCATGGGGGGGAGTATGCGCGCGTTTCGTTGGATCGCCGGGGTCAGTCTCATCGCCTGTGCGGCATCGTCCGCCCAGGCGGAGACGCTGCGTGAGGCGCTGGTGCGCGCCTACAGCAGCAACCCGCAGTTGACCGGGGAGCGCGCAAACCTGCGCGCCACCGACGAGGGGGTGCCGCTGGCGCGCGCCTCCGGCCTCCCGCAGTTGAGCGCCGACGGCTCGTATAGCGAGAACGTGCTCAACACGGCGAACAACAGCATCGCCCAGCCGCAGCGGACGGCGGCGGCGGGCGTCAACCTGTCGGTGCCGCTCTACAGCGGCGGCGCGGTGCGCAATTCGGTGCGTGCGGCCGAACGGCGGGTGGAGGCGGGGCGCGCGAACCTGCGCAGCGTCGAGGCGAACGTGTTCACCCAGGTGGTAGCCGCCTATAACGACGTGCTGCGGGACGAGGCGATCGTGCGCCTCAACCAGCAGAACCTCCGCGTGCTGGAGGTGAACCTCCAGGCCTCGCGCGACCGGTTCGAAGTCGGGGACCTGACCCGTACGGACGTCGCCCAGTCGGAGGCACGGCTCGCCTCCGCCCAGTCGCAGCTTCGCAGTGCGGAGGCACAGCTGATCACCAGCCGCGAGAATTACGTCGAGGTGACGGGTGCCCCTCCCGGCACGCTGGCGCCCCCGCCCGAGCTGCCGAACCTGCCGGGGAACCCGCAGGGCGCGGTGTCGGTCGCCGTAGACAACAATCCCTCGCTCCAGGCCGCGCAGCGGGAGAGCGATGCCGCCGGCTTCGACGTTCGCGTCGCGCGCGCCAGCCGCCTGCCGCGGGTGGCCGCGGTGAGCGGCGGCAGCTATTCGACCGTTCTCAACTCGATCCCCGACATCAACGGCATCCGCATCTCGCCGGACGGTGCGTCCGTCACGGCCGGCCTGCAGCTGTCGGTGCCGCTGTTCCAGGGCGGTGGCCCCGCCGCGCAGGTCCGGCGCGCGCAGGCGGTGGAGAGCTCGGCGATCGAGCGGGTGACGCAGGTCGAGCGCGCCGTCGTCTCCGACGCGCGCTCCGCCTTCGCCGCCTGGCAATCGTCGCTGCGCGTGATCGAGTCCTCGGAAGTGCAGGTTTCCGCCAACCGCCTGTCGCTGGAGGGCGTCCGCGCCGAGAACAGCGTCGGCACGCGCACCATCCTCGACATCCTCAATGCCGAGCAGGAACTGCTCAACTCGCAGGTCCAGCTCGTGTCGGCGCGGCGCGACGCCTATGTCGCCGGCTTCGCGCTGCTCGCGGCGATGGGACGGGCCGAGGCGCAGGACCTGGGGCTCGACGGCGGCGCGCTCTACGATCCCACCACCAACTACAGCCGCGTGCGCAACCGCATCTGGGACTGGGACAGCGATCCGGCGCCCAAGCCCGTCGCTACCACCACGGTCGGCACGCCGGCCCAGACGCCGGTCGTCACCCGCGAGCTGGAGCCGGAACTGCGGCACGACGTGAACCCCTATGGCATCACGGACGGCGCCGACGCCGCCAATCGTCGGGGCGGCGATGCAGCGACGCGCCCCGTTGACACCAATCGTGCAAACCCCGACAGCTGATCGGTCAGGAAGACGGTAACCATGAGGTTCGCGGTGGGGGACATGAGTACCGAGACGTCGATGGAGGACATCCTCTCGTCGATCAAACGGATCATCGCCGAGGAAGGCGACGGTCCCGTCTCGCGCGTCCGCAAGCCGGTTCGTACGCCAGCTCCGGTGTATGACGAGGACGACGAGGACGAGGTGCTGGAGCTGAAGGACGCGGTCAGCGATCCGCTGCCCCAGCGTGCCGCCGCCGCCCCGGCTGCCCCGGCTCCGGAACCGGACCCGACGATCCTGTCCGAGCGTGCGGCCGAGGCGAGCCGCGGCGCGCTCGAGGCGCTGTCGCGGATGGTGGTGAAGCCGGAAGCACCGGGCGCCGATTCGCTCGAGGCGCTGGTGCGCGAGATGCTGCGCCCGATGCTCAGCGACTGGCTGGACGCCAAGCTGCCCGCGATCGTGGAGGCGATGGTCGCGCGCGAGATCGCTCGCATCAGCGGCCGCGAGTAAGCCGCTCCCGTGCGGGCGCGCTTGCGTCCGCGCGGTGGCTGCGCCATGCGCTCGGCCATGACCGAGCTTGCAAAGACCTTCGATCCCGCCGCCATCGAAACGCGCTGGTATGCGCATTGGGAAGAGCAGGGGCTGTTCCGCCCCGAGCGGCCCGGCGCCGAGCCCTGGACGATCGTCAACCCGCCGCCCAACGTGACGGGCAGCCTCCACATCGGCCACGCGCTCGACAACACGCTGCAGGACATTCTGGTCCGCCACGCGCGCTTGCAGGGCAAGGATGCACGCTGGGTCGTCGGCACCGACCACGCCGGCATCGCCACGCAGATGGTCGTCGAGCGCAACCTCGCCAAGGAAGGCGTGAAGCGCACCGACCTCGGCCGCGAGGCGTTCGTCGACAAGGTCTGGGAGTGGAAGGCGGAGAGCGGCGGCGCCATTACGGGGCAGCTGCGGCGCCTGGGCTGCTCGATGGATTGGGCCAACGAGCGCTTCACCATGGACGAGGGCTTTTCGAAGGCCGTGCTCAAGGTCTTCGTCCAGCTGCACCGCGACGGACTGCTCTATCGCGACAAGCGGCTGGTGAACTGGGACCCGCATTTCGGCACCGCGATCAGCGACCTGGAGGTCGAGACGCGCGAAGTGCAGGGCAGCTTCTGGCACCTGCGCTATCCGCTGGCGGACGGATCGGGCGAGATCCGCGTCGCCACCACCCGGCCGGAAACGCTCCTCGCCGACATGGCGGTGGCGGTGCATCCCGAGGATCCGCGCTACACCGCGCTGATCGGCAAGCAGGTACGGCTGCCGATCACCGGCCGCCTGGTGCCGATCGTCGGTGACGAGCACGCCGATCCGGCGCTCGGTTCGGGCGCGGTCAAGATCACGCCGGGCCACGACTTCAACGATTTCGAGGTCGGTCGCCGCGCCGGCATCGAGGCGCGCGACATGCTCAACATGCTCGACGCCAAGGCGCAGGTCACCCAGACCGCGGACGGGCTCATCCCGGCCGAACTGCTCGGCCTCGACCGCTTCGAGGCGCGCAAGGCGATCGTCGCGCGGCTGAAGGAAGAGGGCTTCCTCGTCCCCCACGTCGACAAGGACGGCAACGAACACGACGCCGAGCCGCGTACCATCCAGACGCCCTATGGCGACCGTTCGGGCGTGGTGATCGAGCCCTGGCTGACCGACCAATGGTACGTCGACGCCAAGACGCTCGCCCAGCCGGCGATCGAGGCGGTGCGTTCGGGCAAGACGCAGATCGTGCCCAAGAGCTGGGAAAAGACCTATTTCAACTGGATGGAGAACATCCAGCCGTGGTGCGTCTCGCGCCAGCTGTGGTGGGGCCATCGCATCCCGGCGTGGTTTGCCGAAGACGGCCGCGTGTTCGTCGCCGAGACCGAGGAAGAGGCGCAGGCGGAAGCGGGTGAGGGCGTCGCGCTCACCCGCGATCCCGACGTGCTCGACACCTGGTTCTCCTCGGCGCTGTGGCCGTTCGCGACGCTCGGCTGGCCGGAGAACACCGACCCGACGCTGGGCGGGCGCTATTCCAACGACGTGCTGATCTCGGGCTTCGACATCCTGTTCTTCTGGGATGCGCGCATGATGATGCAGGGGCTGCACTTCATGGGCGATGTGCCGTTCCGCAAGCTCTACCTGCACGGCTTGGTGCGCGCCGCGGACGGCGCCAAGATGTCCAAGTCCAAGGGCAATACCGTCGATCCGCTCGGCCTAATCGACCGCTATGGCGCGGACGCGCTGCGCTTCTTCATGGCGGCGATGGAAAGCCAGGGCCGCGACATCAAGATGGATGAGAAGCGGGTCGAGGGCTATCGCAACTTCGCGACCAAGCTCTGGAACGCATCGCGCTTCGCCCAGGCCAATGGCATCACGGCCTCCACCACGCTGGAGCCGCCGGCGGCGACGCTCGCGGTCAACAAGTGGATCGTGGCCGAGACGGTCGCGTGCGTGCAGGCCGTCGACCTCGCCTTCGCCGACCTGCGCTTCGACGGCGCGGCCAATGCCATCTACCAGTTCGTGTGGAGCCGCTTCTGCGACTGGTATCTGGAGCTCATCAAGCCGGTGCTGCAGGGAGAGGGTGCCGAGGGTGCCGACGAGACCCGCGCGGTCGCCGGCTGGGTGCTCGACCAGATCCTGGTGATGCTCCACCCGTTCATGCCCTTCATCACCGAAGAGCTGTGGCATGCGATGGGCACCCGCTCGAACGACCTGATCGTCGCGCGCTGGCCGATCGCCGACGCGCGCGCGCTCGATCCGGCGGCGAGCCAGGAAATCGACTGGGTGATCCGCCTGGTGAGCGAAGTGCGCGCCGCGCGCACCGAGCTCAACGTGCCGCCGGGCGCCCGCCTGCCGATCCACGTCCGCGATGCCTCGCCGCTGACGGCCGAGCGCGTGGCGGCGCAGGGGAGTGTGCTCGCACGCCTCGCCCGCGTCGACGTGGCGACAGGGGAGGTTCCCGCCGGCGGCGCGCTCCAGATCGTGGTGGACGAGGCGACCTTCGTGCTGCCGTTGGAAGGCGTGGTCGACCTGGAAGCCGAGCGCGCCCGCCTCACCAAGGCGATCGCCGCGGCGCAGAAGGAGCGGGACTCGCTCGCCGCGCGCCTCGACAACCCGAGCTTCGTGGGTCGCGCCAAGCCGGAGGCGGTGGAAAAAGCCCGCGCCGACCACGCCGACAAGCAGGCGGAAGCAACACGCCTCCAGGCGGCGCTCGGGCGGCTCGGCTAAAATCCCGCTGCGGGAGCAGGGCCACAGGCGCCAGCGCTCTTGGTCCTGGGCTCCTGCCTTCGCAGGAGCACTAGTCTTCGGCGGCTGGGGCTAATCGCCCCAAATCCCGGGCTCCTGCGAAAGCAGGAGCCCGGGGCCGCAAGCACCGGACGTTCCGATAAACAAAAAGGGCGGCCCCCTCAGGCCGCCCCCTTCCGTTATCGCCGGCAGCTGTCGCCCGGACCCGCGTCCAGATCCAGGCACCGTCCGTCGATCTCCCCCGCCGGCACCGGCAGGTGGATCAGCGCGGCGAGCGTCGGCAGGATGTCCACCGTCTCGACCCCCAGCGGCTGTTCGAACGGCGTCATCCCCTTGCGCCAGAACAGCATCGGCACCCGCCGGTCATAGTCCCAGAAGCTGCCGTGCGAGGCGACGGTGGAGCCCACCGGCAGCGGCACCGGCGTGACGCGCGGCTTGAGCGGCACCAGCAGGTCGCCCGAACGCTCGGGATCGAACGAGGCGCGCGCCCGCTCCAGCAGCGACCAGGTCTGCGGGTCCGTATGGCCCGGCATCCGCGTCGCCAGCACCTGGGCGCGGGTGAAGACCGCCTCCACCTGCGGATTGGCGGAAAGCCGGGCGATCGCCTCGCGCTCCACCGAGGCGCGCTGCGCTGCGGTCAGCTTGATGTCGAACCAGATGTCGCCGTTCACGCCGCCCAGCAGCACCGGGCCTGCGATCCCCAGCTTCCGGCCGATCTCCTGCCCGATCACCTTCACGTCCAGCGCGCCGCCCTGGCGGGTCGCATCGGGCATGGCGTGAATGGCGTGGCGCTCGGCGATGTCCTGGCCGCCATGGTCGGCGGTCAGCACCACCTGATAATCGACGCCGGTCGCGTCCAGCACCGCGAAGAAGTCGCCGAGCGAGCGGTCGAGCGACAGCATCTGGAGGCACATCTCGCTGCCTTCGGTGCCGAAGCCGTGGCCGACATAGTCGGTGGCCGAAGCGCCGACCGAGATGATGTCGGTGGTCTGGCCTTGCCCCAACTTCATGTCCTGGATCAGCCCCGCCGCAAGCGCCAGCACGGCCCCGTCGAACTCGGGCGAGCGGCGGAAGGCGTTGGTGTCGCCGGCCGCCCGCTCGAACCGGCCGGTACCGACCGTGCGGGTGCCGACCTGGATCGGCTGCGAACGCGCCTGGCACAGCGCCGGCAGATCGAGCGCGGGTTGAGCCCGGGCGATCTGCGCGGCGACGGCGGCGTTGGCCCGTTGCACCACGGCGGGCATCGCGCGGCCGGCATAGGAGACGAAGCCCTTGCCGCCCCACCACCACAGCTCGTCCACCTTGTGGCCGCCCATCATCACGGCCGCTCGATCCTTGCCGGCGACGGAGACGACGCGGGTGGCCGGATTGGCGTTCTTCATCCGCTCGCCCAGCGTCGGCACCTTCAGGTGGCGGTCCGAAACCGTATAGTCGTCGGAGTTGCTGCCCGGCACCGTCTCGTCCTCGGCGCAATAGATCTTCTTGTCCGCGCGGGCCGCCTTCTGGTCGTACCAATCGTTCGCCATGATGCCGGTGCGATAAGGCCGCGAGCCGGTCAGGATCGTGGAGTGGCCGGGGCAGGTCTCGGTCGCGGCATGGCTCTGATAGCCGGAGGGAAACACCGCACCGTCCAGCAGTCGCGCAAAGCCGCCGGTGAAGCGATTGCGATATTCCGCAAAGAGGTTGGCGGAGAACTGGTCGACCGAGATCGCGACGATAAGCTTCGGGGGCGTGGTCGGGGCCGCAGCGGGAGCCGCGGGAGCCGCTGGCGCTTCCTGCGCGCGCAGCGGTGCCATCGCGGTGCTGCTGAGCAGGCCGGCCGCAATCAGCGACGCAAGCGGACGAACAAGACGCATGAACTAAACTCCTGAGAATGGCAGGGGTGCATCCGGGATGGGACAGGGCTATCCCCGATCGCAGCCGATGCGGCAAGGAAGGTTGATGGCGCGCTTCTGTTTCATGCTTCTGGCGGTGTTGGCGCTGCTCGGCCCAGGGGACGCCCGCGCGCAGGCGCCGAACCAAGGGCCGCACATCGCGATCCGGCTGGTTGCCGAGACGGAGACGCCTGCCGCCGGCGATACCGTCACGCTGGCGTTCGATTCCACGCCCCAGCCGGGCTGGCACGGCTATTGGCAGAACCCCGGCGACGCCGGTGTCGCCACCCGGCTCGACTGGACGCTTCCGGCAGGCGTGACGGCGGGGCCGCTGCTCTACCCGGTACCCCAGCGGCTGACCGTCGCGGGGCTGATGAACTATGTCTATGAGGGGCCGTTCGCCCAGCTCGTGCGGCTGAAGCTGCCGGAGGGACTTGCGCCCGGCACCCGCCTGCCGCTCCGCGTGCGCAGCGACTATCTGGTTTGCACCGAGCAATTGTGCGTTCCCGAACATGCCGATCTCGCCATCGAGCTCAGCGTAGGCGATGGTCGCATCGCGCCGGAGCGTCGCGCCCTGTTCGACCGGTGGCGCGCGGCGCTGCCGCGGCCGCTCGGCTCGCCGGCGCAGTTCGCGGTCGTACGGGAGGGGCAGGCGGCGCGTATCCGTATCGGCGTTCCCTTCCCGGCGAACCAAAGCGCGGCGGACGCATATTTCTACCCGCTCACGAAGGGCGCGCTTTCCTACAGCGCACCGCAGAGGGTGGCGCGCGACGGCGACCTGCTGGTGATCGAGACCGACGCCGCGGAAGGCGCTGCCCCCGAGCGGATCGAAGGCGTGCTGGCGACCGGTACCGGCCAGGCGTTCACCGTCTCCGCCCGACCCGGCACCGTCGCTGAGCCGAGGGGGCAGGGCGGCACCATCCTGCTGGCGCTGCTCGGCGCGCTGATCGGCGGCCTGATCCTCAACGTCATGCCCTGCGTCTTCCCGATCCTGAGCCTCAAGGCGCTGCATCTCGCGCGGGCGGGCGGGTCCGAGCGGGGCGCCCGGCAGGATGCGCTGGCCTATACGGCCGGCGTGCTGGTGACGTGCCTGGCGCTGGGCGGGGCGATGCTCGCCCTGCGCGCCGCGGGTGTCGCTGCCGGCTGGGCGTTCCAGCTCCAGGACCCGCGCGTCATCCTGCTGCTGCTGCTGCTGGTGACCGGCGTGGCGCTCAACCTCACCGGGCTGTTCACCCTCCCGACGCCGCGGTTTGCCGGCGAGAGCGGTGCCGCGGGCGCCTTCGCCACCGGGGCGCTCGCCGCCTTTGTCGCGACGCCCTGCACCGGACCGTTCCTGGGGGCGGCGCTTGGCGCGGCGCTGGTGCTGCCGACGCCGGCGGCGCTCGCGGTGTTCGCCGGGCTCGGGTTGGGCCTGGCGTTGCCGTTCCTGCTGCTCGGCTTCGTGCCGGCGCTGCGCCGCCGCCTGCCGCGCCCCGGCGGCTGGACGGGACGGCTCCAACGCATCCTGTCGCTGCCGATGTTCGCAACCGCGCTCGCGCTCGCCTGGATCCTCGGCCAGCAGGCGGGGGTGGACGGCATGGCGTTCGGCCTGGCGATCGCGCTCCTGCTCGGCCTTGCGCTGTGGTGGACCGGGCTTCGCCAGGCGAGCGGCCGCCCCCGTGCCGGGTGGCCGATTCTGCCGGCACTGCTGGTCGCGGGGCTCGCGATCGTGAGCGTCCAACGCGCGCCCGCCCGTGCCGAGGCCGCCGTTGCCGGCACCGAGCCGTTCAGCGAAGCCCGGCTCGCCGAACTCCGCGGGACGGGCAAGCCCGTGTTCGCCTATTTCACCGCCGACTGGTGCGTCACCTGCAAGGTCAACGAGAAGACGGCGATCGAGACCGCGCGTGTCCGCGACGCCTTCCGAGCCAAGGGCGTGCAGGTTCTGGTCGGCGACTGGACCGATGGCGATCCGGCGCTCGGCCGCTTCCTGGAGGCGCATGGCCGCGCCGGCGTGCCGCTCTACCTCTGGTACACGCCGGGCGCAGAAGCGCCGAAGGTCCTCCCGCAGCTGCTGACGGCGGACATGCTGGCCAGCTTGCCGAACTGAACCAGCCACAGCGGACCAACTAAAACTTACACGGATTATTCCGCGCCCGACTAGAACGAAGCTTTTCGTCTTGTGCGCCGCACAAACCTGTCCCAGCATGGAACTATGTTGCTTGCGGGAGCTTCAGCTAAGTTGATGAAGAGGGCGGCATTCGACGAGATTTGGGGCCATGGCGGACCACAGGCGCCACGGCCGGAACTGGAAGCGCTCGCGCGCTGGATGCGGGAGACGCCGGAGCGTGACCTTGGTCGAAGGCTGCAATCGGCCGAAGCCACCTTCCGCCAGCTGGGCATCACCTTCGCCGTCTATGGCGAGAGCGAAGCGGCGGAACGCATCATCCCGTTCGATATCGTGCCGCGGGCATTCCTCGCCGACGAATGGGAGCGGCTGTCGCGCGGGCTGATCCAGCGGGTTGAGGCGATCAACGCCTTTCTGAACGACATCTATGGCGAACGCCGCATCCTGAAGGAGAACATCCTTCCGCCGGAGCTGATCTGGGGCAATCCCCAGTTCCGCGCTGAGGTGGTCGGCATCCGCCCGCCGCACGACGTGTGGGCGCACATCTGCGGCATCGACCTGGTGCGCACCGGGCCGGACGAGTTCTGGGTGCTGGAGGACAATGCCCGCACCCCCTCCGGCGTCTCCTACATGCTGGAGAATCGCGAGGCGATGATCCGCCTGTGTCCGGAGCTGTTCCGACAGATGCGCATCGCGCCGGTCGACAGCTATCCGGACCTGCTGCTGGAGACGATGCGTTCGGTGAGCCCGAACGGCTGCGGGCGCAATCCGGTTTGCGTCGTGCTCACGCCCGGCCACTTCAACTCCGCCTATTACGAGCACAGCTTCCTGGCGGATTCGATGGGCATCGAACTGGTCGAGGCCGCCGACCTGCTGGTCGACGACGACGTGGTCTACATGCAGACCATTGCCGGCGGGGTGAAGGTGGACGTGATCTACCGCCGCATCGACGACGACTTCCTCGACCCGCTGGTGTTCCGACCGGATTCGATGCTGGGGGTTCCCGGCATCATGGCCGCCTATCGCGCAGGCAACGTCACCCTCATCAACGCGCCCGGCAACGGCATCGCCGACGACAAGGCGATCTACAGCTACATGCCGGAGATCGTGCGCTTCTATTCGGGCGGCGAGCCGCTGCTGCCCAATGTCGAGACCTGGCGCTGCCGCGAGCCGCAGGCGCTGAAGTACGTGCTCGACAATCTCGATCAGGTGGTCGTGAAGCTGGTGGACGGCTCCGGCGGCTACGGCATGCTGGTGGGCCCCACCGCCAGCCGCGCCGAGATCGAAGCGTTCCGCGCCGCGCTGGTCGCCGAGCCGCACCGCTACATCGCGCAGCCGACGCTCGCGCTTTCCACCGTGCCGACCATGACCGACAAGGGGCTGAGCCCCCGCCACGTCGACTTCCGCCCCTTTGTTCTCACCGGAAGCCAGGGCGTGAAGGTCGTGCCGGGCGGACTCACCCGCGTCGCGCTTCGGGAGGGATCGCTGGTGGTGAACTCCAGCCAGGGCGGCGGCACCAAGGACAGCTTCGTGCTGCTCCCCGACAACCCCGCACCCGGTGGGAGCCAGCAGCAGCAGGGCCAGGGTGGCATGCCCCAGATGCAGGGCGAGGGCTGACGCGATGGCGATGCTCTCCCGCACCGCAGCTTCGCTCTACTGGCTCGGCCGCTATGTCGAGCGGGCGGACTTCATCGCCCGGCTGGTGGAGGCGACGGTTCGCCTCGACGCGCTCTCCGCCCGCCCGGCGGGCGATGCAGCCTGGGCGAGCGCGCTCAGCGTCACCTACACCGAGGATGCTTTCGCCGAGACCGGTCTTCCGGTGACGCAGGCGCATGTCGCCCGCTTCCTCACCTGCGACCGCAGCCATCCGGGCTCGATCCTCTGGTGCCTGGACGTGGCCCGCAACAACGCCAAGGCGGTGCGCACCGCGCTCACCCGCGACGCCTTTTCGGCGATCAACCGCGCGTGGTTGCAGTTCAACACGCCAACCGGCGGCGACGCGCCCGCCGAGGTGCTGAGCCTGGTCGAAGCGATCAAGGCGGAGACGCGCGGCTTCGAGGGCGCCGTCCACCGCATGATGAAGAACGAGGCGACCTGGTTCATCCAGCTGGGCGCCGCGATCGAGCGTGCGGACAACACCGCGCGGCTGATCGACGTGAAGTATCACCTGCTGCTGCCGGAAGGTGAGAAGGTCGGCGGCCCGGTCGATCGCGACCAGTGGACCACCATCCTCCAGACCGTCTCGGCCGTCACCGCCTATCGCTGGCTGTACGACGAAGGGTTGCGGCCGAGCCTGGTGATCGAGCTGCTGCTGTCGCGCGGCGAGGTCCCGCGTAGCCTTGCCGCCTGCGTCGCCGAGACCGTCGAGATGCTCAACCTGCTCGGCAAGCGCGCCGGCTTGCAGGGAGAGGCCGATCGCATGGCCCGCACGCGGCTCGCGCGCATGCAGAAGACGCGCGCCGAGGAGGTCATCGTCAGCGGTCTCCATGAGTATCTGACCGCCTTCATCCGGGAGAATGCGATGCTGGATGCCGCGATCGCCCGCCAGTTCCGGTTCATCTGATGCGTATCGAGGTCGAACACCACAGCCGCTACCGCTTCACCGAGCCGCAGGCGCGTGTGGTACAGTTGCTGCGCATGTTCCCGGACGACACGGTCAACCAGACGGTGGTCGCCTGGCGGATCGACGTGGATTGCGACGCGCGCCTGCGCGAGAGCCGCGACGGCTACGGCAACCTCACCCGCATGCTCTACGCCGAGGGGCCGCTGGAGACGATCGGCATCACCATCTCGGGCGAAGTGCTGCTGAGCGAGACTCGCCGCTGCCTCGACGGCGCGGACGAACCGCTGCCGTCCGCCTTCTACCTCCGCACCACGCCGCTGTCGGCGGCGGATGCCGCGATGACCGCATTCGCGCAGGAGGCGGCGGGGAGCGGGCCGGACGACGCGCGCGCCACCCGGATTGCCGAGGCGCTGCACGGCCGCTTCGCCATCGAACGCCGCCGCGGCGATGGCGTGCTGCCGGCCGCGGACGCCTTTGCCGGGGATCGCGCGAGTCCGCGTGATCTGGCGCAGGTGCTGGTCGGCTGCCTGCGTGTGATCGGCCTGCCGGCGCGCTATGTCTCGGGATACAGCCTCGGCGGCTGTGCCCGGCGCGAGCGTCCGGCGCCGCATGGCTGGGCGGAGGTGTTCCTCGACGGGCAGGGGTGGCAGATGCTCGATCCCTCCGTCGGCGGAACCCCGGGCCTCGACTATGTCCGGGTCGCCGCCGCTCTCGACAGTGCTGGCGCGGCGCCGATTTCCGGCACGCGCATCGGCCATGGCGACGAGGAACTCGACGTGGACGTGGCGGTCGGCCTGCTCGGCCGCGACGGCTGAGCCAGGGTGCCGCCCCGCACCGCGCAAGGTCAGGCGAGAACAGCTGCCTCCAGGGGACTCGCGGGCACGGCTTCGATGTCCTCCAGCCGCGTCCACCCGGCTGGTCCCAGTGCCTCGAGCGGGCGGTAGCGGGTCTTGTACGCCATGCGCGCCGACCCCTTCACCCAATAGCCAAGATAGACATAGGGGAGGCCCGTCGCTCGCGCGCGCAGGATGTGGTCCAGGATGATGTAGGTGCCCAATCCCGGACGCGACGGATCGTCCGTGCGAAAGAAGCTGTAGATCATCGACAGCCCGTCCGCATGCTGGTCGGTGATGCAGGCGCCCACCAGCGCCCCCGGCCGCCCGTCGACGCTCGGTTCGCGATATTCGATGATGTGCGAGTTGACGGGCGTCTGCTCGACCATGTCGGCATAGTCGCTCTCGTCCATCATCGTCATGCCGCCGCCCGGATGCCGTGCGGAGAGATAGCGGCGCAGCAACTGGAACTGCTCGTCGGTGGCCCAGGGGCGGCAGGCGGTGACCACCAGGTCGCTGTAGCGCCGCCGCAGCTTGCGCTGGGTCGCGTTCAGCTGGAACTCGCCCGCGACCACCCGCACCGAAACGCAGGCGGTGCAGCTGCCGCAGCTGGGGCGATAGGCGACCGACTGGCTGCGGCGAAACCCGATGCGGCCGAGCGCATCGTTGAGTTCGCCCGCATGGGGACCCGTCAGTTCGGTGAAGACCTTTCGCTCCTGCCGATCGGGCAGATAGGGGCAGGGCGAGGGACTGGTGACGAAGAAACGCGGAAACCGAAACGGAGCTGTCACCTCTCGACCCTTCCACCGCCGTTCCGCGGATTTGTCCTGAAGCGGGTTTATGGAACGTGCCGCCGCCAGATGCAAAGTCGTTTACCATCAAAACGGCGTCGCAAACTGAAACACGTCTCCGGAGCCGGCAAATCGCTGCGAGGCCGCTGGCGCGGTGCCGCGCAAAACCCTATGCGGCGGCCATGAAGATCGCATTCATCGGCATGGGCGTCATGGGCGCCCCGATGGCGGGGCATCTGGTGCGCGCCGGGCACGAGGTCACCGTCTACAATCGCACCCGCGCCAAGGCGGACGCCTGGGCCGAGCAGCACGGCGGCAACGTCGCCGGCTCCCCCGCCGAGGCGGCCGAGGGCGCAGATGCGGTGCTCGCCTGCGTCGGCAACGATGCGGACCTTGAGCAGGTCACGCTGGGCGCCGATGGCGCCTTTGCCGCGATGCGCCCCGGCGCGCTGTTTGCCGACCACACCACCGTCTCCGCCGCGATCGCACGTCGCCTGGCGAGCGAGGGCGAAGCGCGCGGGTTGCTGGTGCTCGACGCGCCTGTATCCGGCGGCCAGGCGGGCGCCGAAAAGGGTGCGCTGTCGATCATGTGCGGCGGCTCGCCCGAGGCGATGACAGCGGCCGAGCCGATCTTCCAGAGCTATGCCGCGCGCATCGTCCATGTCGGCGCGGCGGGCGCGGGGCAGACGACCAAGATGGTCAACCAGATCTGCATCGCCGGCGTGCTCGGCGGCCTGAGCGAGGCGCTGCGCTTTGCCCAGGCGTCCGATCTCGATCTCGCCAAGGTGTTCGACGCCATCTCCGGCGGCGCGGCGCAGAGCTGGCAGATGGTCAACCGCTGGGGGACCATGGCGGACGACCAGTTCGACTTCGGCTTCGCCATCGACTGGATGCGCAAGGACCTGGGCCTCGCGCTCGAAGAAGCGCGCAGCAATGGTGCGAGCCTGCCGGTCTCGGCCCTCGTCGACCAATGGTATGGCGAGGTGCAGAAGATGGGCGGCGGCCGCCAGGACACGAGCGCATTGGTGCGGAGGCTCGCCAAGTGAACCTCCCCGTAAAGCGCTGGACCGCGGCGTTCCTCGCCTCGCTGCTCGCCACCGCACCGGCCCATGCCGACGCGCTGGTCGAGAACGTCAACGGTGTCGCCCTTGACGCACGCGGCAACGTCGTGCGCTTCGTCGGCGTGCTGATCGGGCCCGACGGCAAGATCACCAAGCTGCTCAAGAAGGGCGACAAGCGCCCCGAAAAGCTCGACTGGCGCAGCGACATGAAGGGGCGGGTGCTGATCCCCGGCATGATCGATGCGCACGGCCACTTCATGGAACTGGGCTTCCGCGCGCTCCAGCTCGATCTGTCGAAGACCCGATCGCTGGCGGAGGCGCAGGCAGCGATCGCGCATTACGCCCAGGCGAACAGCAACCGTCCATGGATCGTCGGGGGCGGCTGGAACCAGGAAGTCTGGGGCCAGGGCTTCCCGACTGCCGCAGACCTCGACGTGGCCTATCGCGACAAGCCGGTGGTGCTCGCCCGCGCCGACGGGCACGCCGTGTGGGTCAACTCGGCCGCATTGAAGGCGGCAGGCATCACCGCAAAGACGGTCGCCCCGGCGGGCGGCCGCATCGAGAAGCTGCCGAACGGACAGCCGAGCGGCGTTCTCGTCGATGCGGCTATGTCGCTGGTCGACAGCCATGTGCCGAAGCCGTCGCCGCGGGAGCGCAACGCCGCCTTCCTCAAGGCGCAGGAACTGCTGCTGTCGAACGGCATCACCGCGACCGCGGACATGGGCACCACGCTCGACGACTGGCTGACCTTCCGCCGCATGGGCGACATCGGCCAGCTGCGCGTGCGCATCATGAGCTATTCGGCCGGCGTCGATGTGGCGCTCCAGGTCGGCGGCAACGCGCCGACGCCCTGGCTCTACGCGGACAAGCTGCGCATGGGCGGCATCAAGCTCTATGCCGATGGCGCGCTCGGCTCGCGCGGTGCCTGGCTCAAGCGGCCCTATGCCGATGCCGCCAAGGAGACCGGCCTCGGCTTCCTCGCCGACGACCAGCTGCTCAACCTGATGAGCCGCGGCGCGATGGATGGCTTCCAGATCGCGATCCACGCGATCGGGGATCGCGCCAACACCCAGGCGCTCGACGCGATCGAGGAGATCGGTTCGACCTACAAGGACGATCGCCGCTGGCGCATCGAGCATGCGCAGATCGTCGACCCCGTGGACCTGCCGCGCTTCGGTCGGAACGGCATCATCCCGTCGATGCAGCCGGTGCACCAGACGTCGGACCGCCTGATGGTCGAGGCCCGCCTGGGGCCGGACCGGCTCGTCGGCGCCTACGCCTGGGCGAGCCTGCTCAAGCAGAGCGGCCACATCGCCTTCGGCTCCGACTATCCGGTGGAGAACCCGAACCCCTTCGTGGGCTGGGCCGCCGCCTTCACGCGCCAGGATCCGCAGGGCCAGCCGCCCGGTGGCTGGCAGCCGCAGGAAGCGGTCAGCCGGCTGGAGGCGTGGCGCGGCTTTACCAGCGATGCGGCCTATGCGGGCTTTGCCGAAAAGCGTTTCGGCACGCTGGCGCCGGGCATGCGCGCGGACTTCTTGATCGTCGATCGCGATCCGAGCGAAGCGACGCCCGAGGCGCTGCGCGAAACCCGCGTGCTGGAGACCTGGGTCGGCGGCGAAAAAATGTGGAGCGGCTCGGGCTCGGCGCCGCGCTGACCCATCTGCCTTCTCGTGCGTTCGTTGGGGTAGGGGCGCCGCGCCCCACCCCAGCGGAGGAGAAGGCATGATCCGGCTGTTTCACGTCAGCGACGTCCATTTCGGTGCGGAGGACCGGGCCGCGGTTGCCTGGTTCGATCGCGCGGTGAAGGCGGAAAAGCCGGACGCGATCATCATGACCGGCGACCTGACGATGCGCGCGCGGTCCCGCGAGTTCGAGCAGGCCTCGGCGTGGCTGGAGGGGCTGCAACGGCCGACCACGGTGGAGGTCGGTAACCACGACCTGCCCTACTTCAACCCCTTCGCGCGCTTCCTGATGCCCTACCACCGCTACAAACAGCTCGAACGTGTCATCGAGCAGCCGCTCGACATCCGGGGCATCACCGTGGTGCCGCTCAAGACCACCGCCCGCTTCCAGATGCGGTTCAACTGGTCGAAGGGCTTCGTCGGAAAAAAGGCGCTGCAGGCATCGCTCGGGTTGCTCGATGCCGTGCCCAAAGGCGACCTGGTGTTCGTGGCGGCCCATCACCCACTGATCGAGGCGGGCACCCGCTCGACCGGCAAGACGCGCCACGGGCGGGAGGCGCTGGAGGCCCTGGCGGCGGCGGGCGTCGACGCGGTGCTCTCGGGGCACGTCCACGACCCCTTCGACGTGGAGGAGGTCGTCAACGGCCGCACGATCCGCTTGGTGGGCGCGGGAACGCTGTCGGTGCGCACCCGCGACAACCCGCCCTCGTTCAACGAGATCCGCATCCAGGACGGCAAGTTCGAGACCATCGCCCGCCGCATGGGCGAGGCGGACTATACCGTGACCGAGCCGCAGGTCGCCGCCGAGCCGGTGGGCTGAGGCGGCCCACGAGTACCCGAACCCAGCCGGGCCGGGGACTACCTCGGTCTGATCACCAAACGCGCGTGCCGATCAGCGTCCCTTTGGTACCGCGATTGACGAGTTCGAAGCGGAAGTTCGGCCAGCGCCGACGCCAGCGGGCGGCGATCACCCGTTCGCCGGGGCGCGCCGCGTCGTCGAGCAGCACGGTGCCGCCCACCGGCATCCGCTTGAACAGCGTCTCCGCCGCCCCGCGCACGAACGGGTGGATGGTCCAGGGCGGGCCATCGATCAGCAGCAGGTCGATCCGGTCCGGCACGGGGCTGGTGTCGTACCACACGCCATGCCAGTCCTTGGGGGCGGGACGTAGCGGTACGGCGTGCAGCGCCGCGTCCACGCCATGGTCGTGCAGCCAGCCGAGCGTCGCCCGCACGAAGTCGGCATGCTGGTCCAGGCTGGTAAGACGGCCGCCGCCGTGCAGCTGCAAGGCCTTTGCCGTCACCAGGCTCGACGCGCCGGAGCCGAGCTCGACGACGCTTTGCGGATGCATCGACTTGATGTGGTCGACGATCAACGAGAGATAGCCGGTATCCGCCTTCCAGCTGCCCAGGTTGGGCAGCGCATCGGGCGCCAGCTTCAGGTCCGCGAGCAGCGCGGCCTTGGCCGCATCGGATCCGCCGGACAGGCTGCGCAGCAGCCACGGCCATTGGATCAACGCGAAGCCGATCGTCTTCAGCGTCTCCAGCACCGTCCGGTTGAGATCGTCCTGCCATCTATCGGCATGGGCGAGCGGCAGGAAGGATGTCGTCTCGCGGGAAGTCATGCGGCGCGGCTCCGAACGGCCGGGCGCCGGAGGAGGAGCGGGATCGTCAGGGTCGGCACACGGGTCCTTTCACGCGACTACCGGCGCGCTGCTACCACCCGATCATGACCGGGCAAATAAAAAGGCGGCCCCGCACGGGGACCGCCCTTCCAAATGCGATGAGCTGTCGCTTAGCGCTTCGAGAACTGGAAGCTACGACGGGCCTTCGCCTTGCCGTACTTCTTACGCTCGACGGCGCGGCTGTCGCGGGTCAGGAACCCGGCGGCCTTGATCGGCGCGCGCAGCACCGGCTCGTAGCGGGTGATCGCCTGGCTGATGCCGTGCTTCACCGCACCTGCCTGGCCGGACAGACCGCCGCCCTTGACGGTGCAGATCACGTCATACTGACCTTCACGCTCGGCAACGCCGAACGGCTGGTTGATGACGAGACGCAGCGTCGGACGCGCGAAATAGACTTCCTGGTCACGACCGTTGATCGTGATCTTGCCCGAACCCGGCTTCAGCCAGACGCGAGCAACCGCGTCCTTGCGGCGGCCGGTGGCGTAGGCGCGACCGTACTTGTCGATCTCCTGAGCGCGCAGCGGCGTGGTCGGCTGGGCCGGAACCTCGGGAGCGGCGGCGTCCGGGGCCGGAGCTGCGGCCGCCGGTGCGGCGTCCTGCTGCTGCGGAGCGGCCGGGGCCTGCTGCGTCAGGCTGGCCAGGTCGGAAAGGGACTGGCGATTGTCAGACATCAGGCGCCCACCTTGTTCTTGCGGTTCATGCCCGCGATATCGAGGACTTCGGGGTTCTGGGCCTCGTGCGGGTGCTCGGTGCCCTTGTAGATGCGCAGGTTGCGCATCTGCTGGCGGCCGAGCGGGCCGCGCGGGATCATGCGCTCAACCGCCTTCTCCAGGATGCGCTCCGGGAAACGGCCCTCGAGGATCTTGTCCGCGCGCACTTCCTTAAGACCACCAGCATAGCCGGTGTGCTTGTAGTAGAGCTTCTGCGTCAGCTTGCGGCCGGTGAACCGCACCTTGTCCGCGTTGATGACGACGACGTTGTCGCCGCAATCGACGTGCGGGGTGAAGCTCGTCTTGTGCTTGCCACGCAGGACATTGGCGATGATCGTCGCCGCGCGACCGACCACCAGGCCTTCGGCATCGACGATATGCCACTTCTTCTCCACCTCGTGCGGCTTGGCCGACTTGGTGGTCTTCATCAGCGCCTTCATAGGCTTGAGACCTCTTTGCTGGGTCGTTGCACCATGCAACACGCCGCCACCGATTCCAGGAGCGGCGCGAACGAGGGGTCGAATGCGCGAGGGGCTGCGCAAAGTCAAGCAAACCGCGGCTTTGCTGACGGGTATTATGATACCAGTAGGCGTGGTTCAGCCGGTTTCCCGCGCTATCCAGTCAACCACCGCAGCAGATGCCTCCGCGCTCCACCACTCGATCACCGGCAGTTCATAGCCGTGCAGGGCCGCGATCCGGGCGGCGAGCCTTTCCACCAGGTCCGGCCGCGTCTTGAACAGCGCCGGCACCTCGGACGCCGTCTCGACCGCACCCTGCCAGCGATAGATCGACGTGCAGGGCGCGAGCAGGTTCGCGCAGGCGGCGAGCCGTTCCTCGACCACCGCCCGGCCGATGCGCTCCGCCTCGGCAACATCGGCGAACGTCGCCTGGAGCAGCGCGATCCGGCTCATGCGCGTCGAGGGCGCCGACCGATCGCATGCGCCCCCCAGGCGACGCTTGCCACCAGCAGCGCGCCGACGAGCTGGTGGAGCGCGGCGAGGGGGATGTTCACGCTCGTCATCACGGTTGCGATGCCGAGCAGGATCTGAATGCCGAATGCGCTGTGGATCGCGATCGAGGCGCGGCGGTCGCCTGCGCGCCGGGCGAGCCGCGCGAGCACCACCAGCGCCGCCACCGTCACCCATGCCCACCAGCGATGCACGAAGTGGATCAGGAACGGGTCGTTGAGCAGCGCGTCGCCCAGGCTGCGATGCTGCAGCACGCCTTCGGGGAAGAAGCGGCCGTTCATCAGCGGCCACTCGTTGGTGACCAGGCCGGCGTTCAGCCCGGCGGTAAAGGCGCCGAACACCAGCTGCACGAACAGCACCAGACCGACCAGCAGCCCGGCGCCGGTCAGCCGTGCCGGCCGCGCCCCTGGATCGCGCGCCAGGTCGCGCAGGTCGAGCGCGGTCCACACCAGCCCTGCCAGGATGAAGAGCGCGGTCAGCAGGTGAGTCGCCAGCCGGAAGTGGCTGACGTCGGTCCGCTCGACGAGGCCCGAGGCGACCATCCACCAGCCGATCGCCCCCTGCAGCCCGCCCAGCGCCAGCAGCGCCACCAGCCGCCAGCCATAGCCGCGCGGAATCGCGCGCCGCACCGCGAACCACAGCAGCGGCAGGGCAAAGGCGACGCCGATCAACCGCCCGAGCAACCGGTGGAGATATTCCCAGAAGAAGATCGCCTGGAAGCCGGCAAGCGTCATGCCCTGATTGAGCTGCTGGTATTCGGGGATGCGCTTGTAATTGTCGAACTCGGCCTGCCACTGCTCGGCCTTGAGCGGCGGGACGATGCCGGTCAGCGGCTTCCACTCGGTGATCGACAATCCCGACTCGGTCAGGCGGGTGATGCCGCCCACCACCACCATGACGACGATCAGCCCGGCGACGGCGAGCAGCCAGGTGGCAATCGCGGCGGGGCGGGAAGGGCGGGCGCTGGGCGCCACGACGTCGGGCGCGATCGAGGGGCTGTGTGCCATGCGCCTGCTCTACGCCCACCGGCGGTGCGCGTCGATGCCGTGGACACGTCGGTCGCAGCGGAAAAAATCGAAAATGTGATGTTGTAACGTGTGTCGGGCAGGACTATCTGCATCGTCCATGGCCAGCAGCAGCATCCCCTTGCGGCGCGACGGTGTGCTCGATCGGTTCGCGATCGGGCTGTCGGGTCTGTGCGTGGTGCACTGCCTGGCGAGCGCGCTGTTCCTGGGGCTCTTCGCCTCGGCCGCCGGCGCGCTGATGAACCCCTTGTTCCACGAAGTGGGCCTGGCGCTCGCGATCGGCTTCGGCGCGCTGGCGCTCGGCCGCGGCATGATGACGCACGGCTATATGATGCCGGCGGCGATCGGCGGCCTCGGCCTCGGCGTCATGATGGGGGCGCTCCACCTGCCGCATGGCGGCGGGGAGACCTTCTGGACGATCATCGGCGTCGGCCTGCTGGCGCTGGGGCACGACCTGAACCGCCGCGCGATCGCCTGACCCGCAGGCGGCTTGCCGCGGCCCCGGCGGAGGCTTATCTCATCGCCATGCACGCGCACGACCATCATGAACATTCGGGCGAGGCGCTTTCGCGCGTCGCGGAAGCCACTCTGGTTCGCTCGGGCGAGCAGTGGACGGCCATGCGCGCGCGCATCTTCTCGGTCCTGGCGGGCTTCGAGAAGCCGGCCTCGGCCTATGACATCGCCGATGCGGTGTCGCAGGCGGAGGGGCGCCGCGTCGCCCCGAACAGCGTTTATCGCATCCTGGACCTGTTCGTGAACGCGAACCTCGCGCGGCGGGTCGAGAGCGCCAATGCCTATGTCGCCAACGCGCACCCCGATTGCCTGCACGACTGCATCTTCCTGGTGTGCGACAGCTGCGGCCAGACCACGCACATCGACGACGACAGCATCACCCGCACGGTGCGCTCGGCAGCCAGCGGCGCCGGCTTTGCGCCCACGCGTCCGGTGATCGAAGTTCGGGGCAAGTGCGCGGACTGCCGCTAGGCCGCCGACCTTCCGTTTCCGGCAATCGACACTGCGCGCGGGTCGCGCTAAGCCCTGCCGATGGTAGACGTTCCTAATACGCCGCTGCTCGACACGGTCCGGACGCCGCAGGATCTGCGGGCGCTGAAGCCTGCGCAGCTGCGCCAGCTTGCCGACGAACTGCGCCTGGAAACCATCTCGGCGGTGGGCACGACGGGTGGCCACCTCGGCTCCGGCCTCGGCGTGGTCGAGCTGACGACGGCGATCCATTATGTGTTCAACACGCCCGACGACCGGCTGATCTGGGACGTCGGGCATCAATGCTATCCGCACAAGATCCTGACCGGTCGCCGCGACCGCATCCGCACGCTGCGCCAGGGTGGCGGCTTGTCCGGCTTCACCAAGCGCAGCGAGAGCGAATACGACCCGTTCGGCGCCGCCCATAGCTCGACCTCGATCTCGGCAGCGCTGGGCTTCGCCATCGCCAACAAGATTGCCGGCCGGCCCGGCAAGGCGATCGCGGTGATCGGCGACGGCTCGATGTCGGCGGGCATGGCCTATGAGGCGATGAACAACGCCGAACAGGCGGGCAATCGCCTGGTCGTGATCCTCAACGACAACGACATGTCGATCGCGCCGCCGGTGGGCGGGCTTTCGGCCTATCTGTCGCGCATCGTCTCCAGCCGCGGCTTCCTGGGAATCCGCGAGACGCTGAAGAAGGTCGCCCGCCGCCTGCCGCGCCCGCTGCACTCGGCCGCCCGCAAGACCGACGAGTTCGCCCGCGGCATGACGATGGGCGGCACGTTGTTCGAGGAACTCGGCTTCTACTATGTCGGCCCGGTCGACGGCCACAACCTCGACCACCTCATCCCGGTGCTGGAGAACATCCGCGACGCGGAAGAGGGCCCGATCCTGCTCCACGTCGTGACGCAAAAGGGCAAGGGCTATGCCCCGGCCGAGGCGTCCGCGGACAAGTACCACGGCGTCCAGAAGTTCGACGTCATCACCGGCACCCAGGCCAAGGCACCGCCGGGGCCGCCGAGCTACACCAGCGTCTTCGCACAGGCGCTTGTGGCAGAGGGCGAACGCGACCCGACGATCTGCGCCATCACCGCGGCGATGCCCGCGGGCACCGGCCTGGACAAGTTCCAGACGCGGTTCCCCGAGCGCTCGTTCGACGTCGGCATCGCCGAGCAGCATGCCGTCACCTTTGCGGCCGGCCTCGCCGCCCAGGGGATGCGCCCGTTCTGCGCAATCTACTCGACCTTCCTCCAGCGCGCCTATGACCAGGTGGTCCATGACGTCGCGATCCAGAACCTGCCGGTTCGCTTCGCGATCGACCGCGCCGGGCTGGTCGGCGCCGACGGCGCCACTCACGCCGGTAGCTTCGACGTCACCTATCTGGCGACGCTTCCGAACATGGTCGTGATGGCCGCCGCCGACGAGGCGGAGCTGGTCCACATGACCCACACCGCCGCGCTCTACGACGACGGCCCGATCGCGCTGCGCTACCCGCGTGGCAACGGCGTCGGCCTGCCGCTTCCGACCACGCCGGAACGGCTCGAGATCGGCAAGGGCCGCGTGGTCCGCGAGGGCAAGAAGGTCGCGATCCTCTCGCTGGGCACCCGCCTGGAAGAAGCGCTCAAGGCCGCCGAGCAGCTGGAGGCCAAGGGCTTGTCGACCACGGTCGCCGACCTGCGCTTCGCCAAGCCGCTGGACGAGGCGCTGATCCGCCGCCTGCTCACCACCCATGAGGTTGCAGTGACGCTGGAGGAGGGCGCCATCGGCGGCCTCGGCGCCCATGTCCTCACCTATGCGAGTGACGAAGGGTTGATCGACGCGGGGCTGAAGCTGCGCACCATGCGCCTGCCCGACGTGTTCCAGGACCAGGACAAGCCCGAGAAGCAGTATGACGAAGCCGGCCTCAACGCGCCCCAGATCGTCGACACGGTGCTGAAGGCGCTGCGCTGGAACGAGGGCGTCGAGGAAACCCGCAAGCCGGCCTAAGCGGGCAACCGGTACTCCTGCGAAAGCAGGAGGCCAGGGCCACGAACGCTTCCGCCTGAGGCCCTGTGCTCCTGCCTGCGCAGGAGCACAGGGCTAGTTTCCGGACCCGCCGGCCCCTCACTCCACCCGCAGCATCATCGCGTGCGCCATGCGCAGGAACGACTGCTGCATCTGCGCGCCGAGCGCCGGCTCCACCCGGTTCTCGGCGAGCGCCCGGCTCATCGCGTGCACCCATTGCCGGGCGGTTTCGCGCGTGATCGGCATTTCGCGGTGCAGCGACATGATGCAGGCGCCGGGCCGCGCCACGAACCAGTCCCTCGGGCCGCCAAGCCAGGCGGTGAGGAACTGCGTCAGCGACACCCGCACGGGCAGCAGGTCTGCATCGTGCATGGCCCGAAGCTCGGCATATTCAGGCGCATGCTCCATCAGGTCATAGAAGCGGTCGACGACCAGCCGCACCCCGTCCGCCCCGCCGATGCGGTCGTACAGGCTCGGCAAAGCCTTGGCAGAAGAGGCGGGGGCGGCGGTCATCATCATCTCCGGGCGTGGCAGCGCAGGATCGCGTCTAGGCGGACCTAAGCCGATCCGCCTTGATCTCGCGCAACCGCTTGCAGGTCCTCAGGGCCGCATCGTCCCCGTGTCCATGAAGCGCTGGTGCCAGGACAGCGCCTCGCCCGGCAGCGACGGCGCGTGGAGGCCATAGCTCCCCTTCAGGGCGCGCGCGTAATAGTCGGCGAGCATCGGCCGGTAGTCGGGGTGCGCGCAATTCTCGATGATCAGCCGCGCGCGCTGCTTGGGGCTCAGCCCGCGCAGGTCGGCCAGCCCCTGCTCGGTGACGATCACCTGCACGTCCTGGTTGATGTGGTCCACATGCGCCACCTGCGGCACGATCGCGGAGATGGCGCCGCCCTTGGCGGTCGAGGGCGTCATGAAGATCGAGATATAGGCATTGCGAGCGAAGTCGCCCGATCCGCCGATGCCGTTCTGGATGCGCGACCCCATGACATGGGTGGAGTTCACATTGCCGTAGATGTCCGCCTCGATCAGCCCGTTCATCGCCAGGCAGCCGAGCCGCCGGACCAGTTCCGGATGGTTGCTGATCTCCTGCGGGCGCAGCACCATCTTGGTCCGGTACACGCCCATGTTCGTGTTCAGCCGCTCCGCCGCCTCGGGGCTCAGCGAGAATCCGGTGGCGGAGGCCATGCGCAGGCGCCCGCTGTCCAGCAGGTCGAGCATGCCGTCCTGGATCACCTCGGTGAAGGCGGTCATGTCGTGGAAGGGGCTGTCGACCAGGCCGGTCAGCACCGCGTTTGCGATGTTGCCGACGCCCGACTGGATCGGCAGCAGCGAGGCGGGCAGGCGCCCCTGGCGCACCTCATGCCCGAAGAATTCGAGCAGATGGCCCGCGATCGCGCGCGCCGTCGCGTCCGGCGGGCTGAAGGGCAGGTTGCGGTCGGGCGCGTCCGTCTCCACGATCGCGACGATCTTGTTGGGGTCGCAACGGAAATAGGGTTCGCCGATGCGGTCGTCGGGTCGCACCAGCGGGATCGGCACGCGCGCCGGCGGCAGCGCGGTGCCGTAGTAGATGTCGTGCACGCCTTCGAGCCCGGCGTCCTGCCAGCGGTTGACCTCCAGGATCACCTTGTCGGCGCGATCGATCCAGGTCTTGTTGTTGCCGACCGAGGAAGACGGGATCAGCGCGCCGTCCGGGCGGATGCCGGACACCTCGATCACCGCGACGTCCAGCGGGCCCAGGAAGCCCTCCCAGGCCATCGGCGCGACCTGACTGAGGTGCATGTCGAAATAGTCCATCTCGCCGGCGTTGATCTTCGCGCGCGCGATCGGATCGGAGTTGTAGGGCAGGCGGAACTCGATTCCGTCCGCCTTGGCGAGTGCGCCGTCGAGCTCCGGACCGGTCGAGGCACCGGTCCAGATGCGCACGCGGAACGGCCGGCCCGCTGCGTGTTCGGCTTCGATCCGCGCGGCCAGTGCGGTCGGCACGGCCTTGGGGTACCCGGACCCGGTGAACCCGCTCATGCCGACCGTGTTGCCGGACGAGATGTGGGTCGCAGCCTCGGCGGCGGTACAGATTTTGCCGCGAAGCGCCTGACACGCGATACGGTCGACCATTGGGTTCTGTTCTCCGTTAGGGGGTTGGGCGCTGCATCAGCATCGCAGTGATCGCCTGGCGGGCCAGCGGCAGGCGGCTGCCGACCCGGAGCGTCGCATGGCGCGCGAGCCGCGCGCCGGGGCGCTCGTCCGTATAGAGCCGCACCAGGAAATTCGTGGCGGCATAGAGCGGCCGGCTGGCGAGCCGGTGCGTCAGCTCGTAGCGGCGCAGCAGCGCCGGCGCCGCGATGTCGCCGCCGCGCCGTGCGGCATCGGTCACCAGCTGCGCCAGCGTCGCTTGGCTCTGGAGGCCTAGGTTGAAGCCATGGGCGGTCACCGGGTGCATGCCCACGGCCGCATCGCCGATCAGCGCCGCGCGCGTCGCCGCAAAGTGGCGGGCATAGGTGGTCGCGAGCGGATAGACGTGCGCGGGCGCGTCCACTTCCATCCGCCCGAGCCGCCCCTGGTACCGCCGCGTCAGCTCCGCCCCCAACGCCGCTTCGTCCAGCGCCGCGATCCGCGCCATCGCCTCTGTCGGTAGGGTGAGCACCGCCGACGAGCGCCGGCCGTTGAGCGGCAGCATCGCCACGGTCTGGTGATGATCGAACCACTCGGTGGCGATGCCCTGATGGTCGCCCTCGTGGCGGACGCGGCACACCATCATCGATCGACCGAGCCGGTTGATCTCCGCCCCGATCCCCAGCTGCTCGCGTACCCGCGAGAAGCGCGAGTCCGCCGCCACCAGCAGCCGCGCGGAAAGGACCCGCCCGTTTCCAAGCGTCACGTCGGCAGACCGAGCGTCTGTCCGGATCGCCGCAACGCCGGTGCCGGCAAGCAGCGTCAGGTTGGGCTGCTCGGCGACCGTCCGATACAGCGCCTCGCGGATGCGATGGTTCGGCACCATCAGGCTGAGCGGCCCGCCGCCGTGACCGGACGTCTCGAACGAGAGTGCGAAGGGGGAGGCGCCGTTCAGCACCCGCGCCTCGTTGAGGGGCGAGATCTCGTCCGCCGGCAGCAGGCCCCAGGCACCCAGCGCCTTCAGCGTGCCGATCGAGCGGTGGGTGAGGGCGATCTCGCGCCCGTCATAGGCGGGGGCGGCGATGGCCGCTTCGGGCTGGCGCTCGATCACGGTCACGCGGAGTGGCGCATCGGCCAGCGAACGCGCCAGGCTGAGCCCGGCGGGACCGCCGCCTATGATCACTACGTCACTATCCATCGCGCGAACCTCCCGTGTGCCGGGCGCTATGCGGGTGCCCTCCTGCGCCCGTCCTTGCGCCCGATCAACCCGCTCCTGCCCGTAAAACGTCTCGGGGCGCTGGAGTGCCGCACCGGGCTCGACATTTGCGTGCAGCCGTTCCACTTCAGCGCCATGACCCGCAACGCCCCTGCGCCGGCCCGGCGCGCGTTGCATCTGCTGGGAGCACGCGCATGACGTTGGTTGGTGTCGACTGGGGATCGAGCAACCTGCGCGCTTATCGCTTCGGCGCGGACGGTACGGTGATCGACCGGCGCGACTCCCCGCGCGGTGCGGCACGGCTGAAGCGCGACGCGTTCCGCCAGGTGCTGGCGGAAACGCTGGAAGGCTGGCTGGAGGCGGATACGCGGGTGGTGCTCGCCGGCATGGTGGGCGCGCGCGCCGGCTGGCACGAGGCACCGTATCTTCCGTGCCCCGCCGATCCCGCCGGGCTCGCCGCCGCCGCCCTGCGGGTCGAGGACGCGCCAGCCCACTGTTTCATCGTCCCCGGCCTCTCCGCGCGCGACGCAAGCGGCGTCGCCAACGTGATGCGGGGCGAGGAGACCCAGATCCTCGGCAGCGGCCTATCGGACGGCACCATCGTGCTGCCCGGCACCCACAGCAAGTGGGCGCGCGTCGAAGGGGGCCGCATCACCGGCTTCTCCACCATCATGACGGGCGAGATGTACGCGCTGCTGCGGAACAACTCGCTGCTGGGGCAGCTGGCGGAGGGGGAAACGCCCGACGAAGCCGCCTTCACGCTCGGCGCTCAGCGCGCGCTCGACAATCCGGCAGGCGTGCTGCCGCTGCTCTTCTCGGCGCGTGCCGACGTGCTGCTCGGCAGCCTCGCGCCGCAGGCGGTCGCCAGCTATCTCTCCGGCCTGCTGATCGGCGGCGAAGTGGCGGCGATGCGGGATGCAGCCGGGCAGGGCGTGGTTCTGATCTGCAACGCCGTGCTTGCGGCGCATTACCGCGTTGCCCTGGCGCTGGCGGGTGTAACGGATGTGACCGTGGTCGACGGCGCCGATGCGGTTGCGCGCGGCCTGTGGCGAATTGGAGGATTGCTGAAGTGACCATCGACACCCTGCTGGGCGGCCTGCCGCTCGTCGCCATCCTGCGCGGCCTGACCCCGGACGAGGCGCCGGCGATCGCCGACGCGCTGTTCGACGTGGGCTTCCGCTGCCTGGAAGTGCCGCTCAACTCGCCCGAGCCGTTCGACAGCATCCGCCGCATCGTCGATCGCATGGGCGATCGCGCGCTCGTCGGTGCCGGCACGGTGCTGACCGTGGCGGACGTCGGCCGGGTGGCGGATGCCGGCGGCAAGATCGTGATCTCCCCCAACACCGACGTGGACGTGATCGCCGCGACCAAGGACGCCGGCCTCCAGTCGCTGCCCGCCTTCTTCACCCCCAGCGAGGCGTTTCGCGCCATCGCCGCCGGTGCCGACGCGCTCAAGCTCTTCCCCGCCGAACTCGCCGGGCCGCAGGGGCTGAAGGCGATGCGCGCGGTGCTGCCCAAGAGCTTCCCGGTCTTCCCCGTCGGCGGCATCGATCCCGACACCATGGGGCCGTACCTCCAGGCGGGTGCCGCCGGCTTCGGGATCGGCTCGTCGCTCTATGCGCCCGGCCGCAGCGTCGAGGACGTGCGCGCCCGCGGCGCGGCATTGGTCCAGGGCTTCGAGGCGGCCCGCGCCGGCTGACTTACATGCCGGCAGCGAGGCATCCGTCAGAGGTCTTCAGCGCGCCTCGACCGAGTCGAGGATGCGCCCGCCGGCCATGAACACCGCGACCGGGCAGAGGGTGAACAACGCCCATCCCCCGGCGCCGGGGTATTGCTCGACATAGTTGAGCCCGCGCTCCACGGCGCCCATGCCCAGGCCGTAGATCACCAGATAGGCCTCGAACTTGGTCTTGATCGTGAACAGGCGGGTGACGCGGTTCCACATGGCCGACGCGTAGCAAGCCCCATGCCAGCGGCAGAAAACTGGGCCCTCTGCGCGTCGCTGCGTAGTTAACTGTCAGTTAATTCGACAAGTTCGAGCGTTTCGAGCAGCGCTGCTCGCGCGGTTTCGATCTGCTCGATCAGAGCCGGATCCGCGATGGCGTCATGCGCGATCGTCTCCGGCCAATGGCTGCGGACGACCTCCGCAATCCGGTCGAGCTTCGCCTCGTCCACCAGGAACCGCGGGTCGATCGTCGCGGGATCGGCGACGACGCGCAGGCGCAGGCAAGCGGGGCCGCCGCCGTTCGCCATCGACTCGCGAACGTCGACCACTTCCAGTCGGCGGATGGGGCCGTTGCCCGCGACATGCTCCTGCAGCCAGTTCCAGACCGACGGCGTCGCTCGTGCTTCCTCCGGCAGCACCAGCGCCTGCACCCCGTCCGGCAGCGTCACCAGCTGCGCGTTGAACAGGTAGGAGGCGATCGCGTCCGCCAGCGGCACGCGGGCCGCAGGCACTTCGACGATCTCCACCTCCGGCAGCAACCGGCGAAGGTCGGCGTAGAAGCCGGGCGCGTCGGCAAAGGCCTGCTCGTGGCAGAACAGCACGCGCTCGTTCGCCACCGCCACCACGTCGTTGTGGAAGGCGCCGGCCGCGATCGCCGCGTCCGATTGCTGCACGAACAAGGTGCGGGTCGGGTCCAGGCCATGCGCCCGCGCCACCGCCGCGCTCGCCTCGCGATGCTGGCGGGCGGGGAAGGGCCCGCCGGCGACGCCATAGACGAACACCTCGACGCCCGGCTGGTCATGGCCTGCCGAGAGCCGCATGTGGTTCGCCGCGCCTTCGTCCCCGAACGGTGCCGGCACCGGCGGATGCACCGCAAAGCTCTCATGCGCGAAGGCGAGTCGCAGCTGTGCCAGCGTCGCGGGCCACTCGTGGCTGCGATGCGCCATGGTGACCAGATTGGCCACGCTCAGGTGGCAGCGCCCATCGGCCGTGTCGGGCGCCGGGGAGACGGTGGCAGCATTGGCCGCCCACATCGCCGAGGCGGACAGCGCCTGCGCCTTCAGGTGCGCAGGGGCCGCCGCATAGTCGGTCGCGAGCGCCGCCAGCCAGCGGTGATCCGGCCGCGGATGCGGCAGCAGGATTCCCTGCGCCAGGCCAAGCGCGAGGTTGGCGCGCATCTTGGCGATGCCCTGCAACGCCGCCGCGCGCGGATGCGAGACCGCACCCGCATTGCGGGTCGCGGCCAGGTTGCCGTGGCTCAGCCCCGCATAATTGTGGCTCGGCCCGACGATCCCGTCGAAGTTGATCTCCCGCATCGCCATCAGTCGCGCTCCACCACCGTCACCTGGTCGCCGGCCTCGACGCCCAGCAATGCGGCACAGTCGGGGTCGAGCAGCACGTCGCCGGCGTCGCCCGCACGCACCTGGCCCAGCGCCACGCGGAAATGCTCCAGCCGCCCGGCCGATACCAGCATCGGCTCCCCGTCGCCGCCCAGCTCGGCCACACGTACCTGTCGCGCGTTGCGGATGGTCCCCACCTGGTCGGTCCGCGCGGTCATCGTCGGGCCGCCGTCGAAGATGTCGACGTAGTTTTCGTAATGGAAGCCCTCGCGCTCCAGCATCCGCATCGCGGCGCGGCCGGAGGGGTGGGGCAGGCCGATGACTGATCGCGCATTCTCCGGCAGCATCGCCGTGTAGACCGGGTGCTTTGGCATCAGGTCGGCGATGAACTGGTTGCCGTGGATGGCGTTGAACTGATCCGCTTCCTGGAAGCTCATGCCGAAGAAGCGCCCCGCTACCCCGTCCCAAAAGGGCGACCCGCCCGCCTCGTCGATCACGCCGCGCAGCTCCGCCAGGATGCGGTCGGCAAAGCGCTGGCGATGCGCCTTGATGAACAGGTAGCGGCTGCGCGCCAGCAGCAGCCCCAGCCCGCCGGCGCGCTCGCCCGGGTGCAGGAACAGCCCGCCGACCTCGCTCGCGCCCTCCAGGTCGTTCACCAGGTTGAGGATCTCGGCGCGGAAGGTCCGGCGCAGCGCCTCGCTATGCTTGGTGAGGGTCGCGACCCGATAGGAGTAGAAGGGCCAGTGCTGGCCGACCTGGGTGAAGATCTGGCAGGTGCCGCGCACCTCCTGGGTTTCCGCATTCTCCAGCACTAGCACGAACAGCTCGTCTTCCAGGCTGTCGGCATCGCGCGCAAAGGCGGCGTGGCTCCGCTCCAGCTTCGCACGCAACGCCGGCTTGTCGGGTGGAAGGTTGGTGAAGCCGCCACCGGTCAGCTTCGCCATTTCATAGAGGTGCTGTAGGTCCTTGTCGCGGGCGGCGCGGATGCGAAAGCTCATGCGCTCCCCCGCTCGACCAGCCGCAGAATCGAGAGCGCCGACAGCGCGGCGCGCTCGGCAAGGCTGTCGGGCAGCATATATTCCTCCGGCGAATGGATGGCGCCGCCGCGGACGCCCATGGTGTCGACCACCGGCACGCCGCAGGCGGCGATGTTGTTGCCGTCGCACACGCCGCCGGTGTCGCGCCAGCCGACCGAAAGCCCCAGGCTCTGGCCCGCATCGCGGACCAGCCCGAACAGGCGCTCGGCGGCGGCATCGATCGGCTTGG
Source organism: Sphingomonas sp. ACRSK (assembly GCF_022346685.1). Classification (NCBI taxonomy): domain Bacteria; kingdom Pseudomonadati; phylum Pseudomonadota; class Alphaproteobacteria; order Sphingomonadales; family Sphingomonadaceae; genus Sphingomonas; species Sphingomonas sp. ACRSK. The sequence continues at coordinate 46,376 of NZ_JAKRNR010000002.1, forward strand.
GCGGCCGGTTGAAGCTGCCGTGGCACTCGACGCGCACGTCGTGCCCCGCCGCCACCTCGGTCGCGGCCGTGTCCAGCGCCGCCTGCGCGCGCGCCGCTGCGTCGAGCGAGGCGGGACGGAAGTTGACCCGCAGTACCGCATGCTCCGGCACGACATTGTTGGGGCTGCCGCCGTCGATCCGCGCCGGATTGACGGTGAGGCCATCGCCCGCCGCATCCGCCAGCCGCAGCGCAAGCTCGGCCGCGGCCACCAGCGCGTTGCGGCCTTCTTCGGGATTGCGCCCGGCATGGGCGCTACGCCCCGTCACCGCGAGCGAGAAATTGCCCGTGCCGCCGCGGGCACCCGCCAGCGTTCCGTCGGCAAGCGACGGCTCGTAGACGAAGGCGGCGGCCTTGCCGCGTGCCGCGCGCGCGATCAGCTGCGCGGAGGAGAGCGAGCCCGTCTCCTCGTCGGAGTTGATGACCACCTGGTAACCCAGACGCCCGGCAAAGCCCGAGTTCTCGATCGCCTCCAGCGCGGCGAGCATCACCGCCAGCCCGCCCTTCATGTCGGCGACGCCGGGGCCGTTCAGCGCGCCATCCTCGCGCACCCGCATCTTCTGGAACGGGTGGTCCGCCGGATAGACCGTGTCCATATGGCCGGCGAACAGCAGCTGGATCGACGCCTGCGGCCGCACCGTCAGCAGCAGGTGGCGTCCATGCTCGATCGGCTGCAGCCGCCCGCTGGCGGAGATCGCCTCGACCGGGTCCGGCTTGATCAGCGCAATTCCGCCGGGAAGTGCGGAAAAGGCATCGGCCAACAGTTGCGCCATCCGCGCCAGCCCGGCGAGATTGCGCGTGCCGCTGTTTACCGCGACCCAGGGTTCGAGGTGCGCCAGCATCGGGGCAGCGCGCGCCCGTTCGACAACGGCGGCTTCCGCGCTTGTAAGAACATCCATGGTGCGAGGCTAGCGCGGTTCCGCCCTGGAAGGAACGGGGCCTAGAAGGAATAGACCAACGAGGCGCGGGTGGTGGTGTCGGTGGTGACGCTGCCTTCGGGCGGGCGACTTTCGTATCGCACCGCATAGGAGACCTGCGCGGAGAGCGGCCCCAGCAGCTTGGCGTCGACCGCCGTGGTGCTGCTCACGGTGCTGTTCGCCTGCGCGGCCAAATAGGCGGAGGCGTCCTGGCGCAGCGTCAGCGCGGGGGTCAGGCGCCAGTCGAAATCGACCGAACCGCGCGCGGCAAGGCTGCTTTCCTGGGTCTCGTCGGTGAAGTCGGTCTGACGAAACGCGGGGCCGAGTTCCAGATCCAGGGTCAACGCCGGCCGCTTGATTGCGCTGTAACCGGCACCCGCCGAGGCCGAGAAGCGGCTGTTGTACCCGACGAAGCGGTCGCTCTCGAACTGCGTCGAGCCGTAGATGTAGAGCCGGTCGTCGACCTTGTAGTTCGGCTCATAGGCGGCGAGATAATATTCCCGGTTGGTGACGCCGTTCGCCTTTTGATAGTCGAGCTGCAGGCGCAGCTTGTGGCGCCAGCGGAAACCCTCGCGCGAAAGGTCCAATACGCCGGTCGCGCCGAAATTGTCGGTGTTGCCCGAACTCGCATAGCCGCCGAGTTCCGCACGCCCCTTCACCAGCGCGAAGAACGAGGATTCCTGGAGCTCGCGGGTGCGTCGGGCGGCGCGGTCGGCCGTCCACTTGCCGGTGATCTCGCGGACCAGGTCGATGCTGTCCGGCGCTGCGATCCGCGAATATTTGACCAGCGTCGCGACCTCGCCCTCGTTGCCCGATGCCATGGCGGCATCGAGCATCATCTTGAGCTGCTCGGGGATCGGCGCGTCCTTCTTGGCGGCAGCCGGCGGTGCGGCATTTGCCAGCAGGAGCGGTGCGGCAAGGAAAAGATACGCAGCCTTGGTCACGCGACTGTCCTTAGCTGCAATGCAGCGAGAGGTGAACCCGCCTTCCGACTCGCTCCGTCGCGTCAGCGCGCGGTACGGCCCAGCGGCTCGGCGAACAGCTCCAGCAGCCGCTCGTACAGCGCGCGCTTGAAGCCGACGATCGCCTTCGGCAGCTCCTCCGGCTCGGCCCAGCGCCAGGCGCGGAACTCCGGCTCGGGCGTCACGATGTCGATGTCCTGCTCCTCGCCCTCGAAGCGGAAGGCGAACCAGCGCTGGCGCTGCCCGCGATATTTGCCACCCCAGACCTTGCCGATCATGTCGTCCGGCAGGTCGTAGGTGAGCTCTTCCGGCGCCTCGCCGATCAGCGAGACCTTGTCCGGCTGCACGCCGGTCTCCTCGCGCAGCTCGCGCAGCGCTGCTTCCAGCGCATCCTCGCCCGGATCGATCCCGCCCTGCGGCATCTGCCAGGCCTCCAGCGTGGAGTCGATCCGCTGGCCGACGAACACGCGGCCGTCGCGGTTGATCAGCATGACGCCCGCGCAGGGCCGGTAGGGAAGGTTGGTCTCGTTCATGGCATGTCTCCTAGCGGTGCGGCCGCGGCCAAGTCGAGGGGCTCAGCCGGCCGCCTGCGCCAGGACGCGCTCGGCTTCCGCCTCGGTGATGATCTGGCGCAGCGCCACCAGCGCGCCGGCAAGATCGCCCTGGCTCGACGGGATCGCGCGGCGCAGGTTGAGGAACCCATGCACATTGCCGCGCGCCTCCCGATAGGTGACGGCGACGCCCGCCTGGGCCAGGGCCGCTGCATAGGCGCGGCCCTGGTCCCGCAACGGGTCGAGCCCGGCGGTCAGCACCAGCGCCGGCGGCATCTCCGCCATGTCGCCCAGCAGCGGTGAGGCGCGCAGGCTCGCGCGCTCCGCCCGATACGCCTCGCCGAACCAGGCAAGCGACTCGCGGGTCAGCAGATAGCCGTCGGCAAACTCGGCGTGGGACGGATATTCGCGGGTGATGTCCGCCACGGGATAGATCGGCCACTGCGCGATCACCGGCGCCGCCGCGGGCCGATCGCGCAGCGCCATAGCGGTGACGATCGCCAGCGCGCCGCCCGCACTGTCGCCGGCCAGCACCAGGCTCGTCACGCCGCGCTCCAGCACGGCCGGTCCGGCCGCCAGCCAGCGCGCGGCGGTTTCGGCGTCGTCGGGCGCCGCCGGCCAGGGGTGCTCGGGCGCAAGCCGATAGTCGAGCGCCACCACCGGCAGGTCGAGCATCCGCGCGATCTCCGCACAAAGGCTCGCATGCGAGTCGAGGTCGCCGATCACGAAGCCGCCGCCGTGCAGGAACAGCACCACGGGCCCCGGCTCCCGCGAGGGACGCGCGTCGAACAGGCGGGCGCGCAGGTCGCCATGCGGTGCGGGGATGGTGCAGTCGCGGACTACCGCCAGCGTTCCTGTCGGCAGATCCGCCACGTCCTTGGTTGCCAGGAGCTGCGCGCGTGCGGCAGCCGGCTCCAGCTCGTGCATGCGCGGGCCCGGCATGTTCTCGAGGTAGCCGAGGAAGGCGCGGACGTCGGGGCGGACGAAAACGGTCAAGGCGCTCTCCTGTGGCGCGGCGTTGCGGCCGCGGTGCGTGCGCTTACCTATGGAGCGTGATCCGCGTCGTCCACCACCCCGATTATGTCGCGCCCGCACCGGCGCGCAGCACCTATCAATGGAACAAGAACGGGCTGGTCCGCGATCTGCTGCGCGCGCAGGGCGCCGGGATCGACTGGCACGAGCCGGACCCCATGCCGCGCCGGTGGATCGAGGCGGTGCACGAACCCGGCTATGTCGCCGAGGTGATCGAGCTTGCCGTGCCTCCGGAAAAGGCGCGGCGGATTGGCTTCCCGATCACCGCCGAGGTGGCGACACGCGCGCAGGCAGTGCCCGGCGGCACCTATCTAGCTGCCCGGCTCGCGCTCGAACACGGCTTTGCCGCGAACACCGCCGGCGGAAGCCACCATGCGTTGGCGGACACCGGCGCGGGCTTCTGCGTGTTCAACGACCTGGCGATCGCCGCCAACCGGCTGGTCGAGGAGGGGGCGGCCGCACGCGTGCTGGTAGTCGATTGCGACGTGCACCAGGGCGACGGTACCGCCTCGCTGCTGGCGGGCCGGCCCGGCCTCGCCACCTATTCGATCCACGCGGACAAGAACTTCCCCGTGCGAAAGGCGCGCTCCACCCTCGACGTGCCGCTCGCGGATGGCGTCGGCGATGACGAATACTGCGCGGTGCTGGCCGAAACGCTGGTCCCGCTCGTCGACGGCTTCGCGCCCGATCTGATCCTCTATCAGGCCGGGGTGGACCCGTTCGCAGGCGACCGGCTCGGCCGGCTTTCGCTCACCCGCGAAGGGCTGGTCCGCCGGGATCGCTGGGTGGCGACGCTGGCGCGCGACCGCGGCATCCCGCTCGCGAGCGCATTGGGAGGCGGCTACGGCGACGATGCGATGGAGGTGTCGGAGCGGCACGTCGCCTCGATCCTCACGCTGGGTGGGGTCTTCGCCGGATAAGGTCGGTAGCAGGACGGCTTGCGGTGATCGCGCGGAGGTGCATGTAGGGCGCCATGCACGCGCCCCGCTCTTCCTTGCCCTCTTCCCTGACCGCAACGCGCGATCCGCTCCGCTGGCTCGCGCCCGTGTTCGAACGGATGCTCGGCCGGATCGACCAGGGCCTGGAGTTCGGCGCCATCGAGGCGACGCTCCCGAGCGGCCGCGCGGTCCGGCTCGGCGGGCGTGGCGAGGGGCCGGTCGCGGTGGTGGTGCTCCACCGCTGGCGTGCGATGCTGCGGCTCGCGACCGGCGGCTCTGCGGGTTGGTACGAGGCCTGGGTGTCGGGCGACTGGTCTAGTCCCGATCCCGTGCCCCTGTTCGACCTGTTCATGCGCAACGGCCGCGCGCTCGGCAACGTCGGCCGCGCGGGGCGGTTGACCGGCATCGCCCGGCGCTTCGCCCATTGGTCGCGCCGCAACCATCGCGCAAATGCCCGCCGCAACATCCAGTTCCACTATGATCTGGGCAACGACTTCTACCGCGCCTGGCTCGATCCCAGCATGACCTATTCGAGCGCGCTGTTCGCCGATCCCGCCGAGGCGCTGGAAGCCGCGCAGGATCGCAAGCTCCAGGCGATCCTCGACCGAACTGGGACGAAGACCGGCGACGCGATCCTGGAGATCGGCTGCGGCTGGGGCTCCTTCGCCGAGCGCGCGGCCCGCGCCGGTCGCCGGGTCCACGGCCTGACCCTCTCGTCCGAGCAGAAGCGGTTCGTCGAGCATCGCATGGCCGATGCGAAGCTCGACGGTGTGGAGGTGTCGCTCACCGACTATCGCGACGCCACCGGCAGCTACGACGCCATCGCCAGCATCGAGATGGTGGAGGCGGTGGGGCAGGAATATTGGCCGGCCTATTTGGACGCGATTGCCGCGCGGCTGAAGCCCGGTGGCCGCGCCGCGCTCCAATATATCGCGATCGATGACGCACTGTTCGACGCCTATGCGAACAACGTCGATTTCATCCAGGCCTACATCTTCCCCGGCGGCCTGCTGCTCTCGACCGAGCGCTTCCGGCGGCTTGCCGAGGCGCGGGGCCTCGCCTGGCAGGACGAGCACCGCTTCGGCCAGGACTACGCCGAGACGCTCCACCGCTGGCGCCTCGCCTTCGGCGCGGCCGAGGCAGCCGGCGACCTCCCGGACGACTTCCCGTCCGGCTTCGCCAACCTGTGGCGCTATTACCTGATGTATTGCGAAGGCGGCTTCCGCGGCGGCGGCATCCACGTCGCCCAGGTCACGCTGGTGAAGGGCGACTAGTCACACCTCGCGCGCCGGTGCTCCTGCGAAGGCAGGAGCCCAGGGCCACAAGCGGCACCGTCGGAAACTCTAGGCTCCTGCCTGCGCAGGAGCACGAGCGTCTCAGTCGACCCGCTCGAAATGCCCCGTCTCGAACCCCGACACCATCAGCGCCGCGATCCGCTCCGCCACCACCTCCGGCGGCTTGACGCTTTCGGGCGCCTCGCCCGGATAGGCGCGCGCGCGCATTTTGGTGCGGGTCGCGCCCGGATCGACGATCGCGGTGCGGATCGCCGTCAGCTGGCGCACTTCCGCGCCGAATGCGGTCAGCAGGTTCTCGAACGCCGCCTTGGAGGAGCCATAGAGCCCCCAGTATGCGCGCGGGTTGCGCCCGACGCTGGAGGTGAGCCCCACGACCCGGCCGTTCTTCGCCTGGCGCAGCATCGGCCCGAACGCGCCCAACAGCGCTGCCTGCGCCGTCACGTTGAGCGTGAACAGCTTCGACATCTCCTTGAAGTCGATCGCGTTCACCGGCCCCAGCGTGCCCAGCATCGCCGCGTTCAGCACCAGCATGTCGAGCGCCTGCCAGCGCTCGCCCAACGCCGCCGCCAATCGCGCCACGCCGTCCGGCTCGGCCAGGTCCAGCGGCGCGATCGTCGCACTGCCGCCCGCCTGGTGGATCGCCTCCTCGACTTCCTCAAGCCCGCCCGGCGTACGGGCGGTCAGCACCACATGCGCGCCCCGGGCGGCGAGCGCCAGTGCCGACGCCGCGCCGATGCCGCGGCTGGCCCCCGTCACGAGCGCGAGCTGGTCGGCAAGGGGCTTGTCGGTCATCGAAGATCCTGGAGCTTGGAAAAAAAAGAGCAGGGGTGCGCCGGCGATCAGCCGACGCGCTCCTCCAGCATCGCGAGCTGGTCGACCGTGCGGGTCTCGTCCTGGTCGGTCAGCGGCGTCGGATAGTCGCCGGTGAAGCAGGCGTCGCAGTACTTCGGCCGCACGGCTGCGCGCTCTGCCTCGCCCAGCGCCTTGTACAGCCCGTCGATCGACACGAACGCCAGGCTGTCCGCCTGGATATATTCGGTCATGCCGCCCAGATCGAGCTTGGCCGCCAGCAGCTTCGCGCGCTCCGGCGTGTCGACGCCATAGAAGCAGCTGTGCCGCGTCGGCGGACTGGCGATGCGCATGTGCACTTCGGCAGCGCCGGCATCGCGCATCATCTGCACGATCTTCAGCGAGGTGGTGCCGCGCACGATCGAGTCGTCGATCAGCACGATCCGCTTGCCCTCGATCAGCTTGCGGTTGGCGTTGTGCTTCAGCTTCACCCCCAGGTGGCGGACCTTGTCACCCGGCTGGATGAAGGTGCGGCCGACATAGTGCGAGCGGATGATGCCCAGCTCGAAGGGGATGCCCGACTGCTGCGCATAGCCGATCGCCGCCGGCACGCCCGAATCGGGGACCGGGATCACCAGGTCGGCATCGACCGGGCTCTCGATCGCCAGCTCGGCACCGATCGCCTTGCGCACCGAATAGACGGAGTTGCCGCCCGAGATCGAATCGGGCCGCGAGAAATAGACGTATTCAAAGATGCACGGCCGCGGGGCGTTGGGCGTGAACGGCCGGATCGAGCGCAGCTCGGTGCCCTTCACGATCACCAGCTCGCCCGGTTCCACGTCGCGCACGTACTCGGCCCCGACCACGTCGAGCGCCACCGTCTCCGACGCGAAGATCACCGAGTCGCCGAGCTTGCCCATCACCAGCGGGCGGATGCCCAGCGGATCGCGGCAGGCGATCATGCCCTCGGGCGTCATGCAGATGAGCGAATAGGCGCCCTCCACCTGCTTGAGCGCATCGATGAAGCGATCGAGCAGCGTGCGGTAGTTCGACGTCGCCACCAGGTGGATGATCACCTCGGTATCCGACGTCGACTGAAAGATCGAACCGGTCCGCACCAGGTCCTTGCGCAGGCGCAGAGCGTTGGAGAGATTGCCGTTGTGCGCCACTGCAAAGCCGCCGCTCGCCAGTTCGGCATAGAGCGGCTGCACGTTGCGCAGCGCCGTATCCCCCGAAGTGGCGTAGCGGACATGGCCGACGGAGGTCTGCCCCGGCAGCGCCTCGATCACGTCGGGCCGGTCGAAGTTGCCCGCCACATGCCCCATCGCGCGGTGCGTGTGGAACTGCACCCCGTCGAAGCTGGAGATGCCGGCCGCTTCCTGCCCGCGATGCTGCAGCGCGTGGAGCCCCAGGGCCACCAGTGCTGCCGCGCCGTCCGCGCCGGAAACGCCAAAGATGCCGCACTCTTCGCGCAGCTTGTCGTCGTCGAAAGGATTGGTGCTAAACATCGGCCCCACGGGGTTCGCTGAGATGCGAGCGCCATATAGGGAGCGATTTCGGGTTTGTCGCCCTTCTGTCATCAAGAATGTGCGCGCCCCCCGGATTGCCGCCCCGCCGCCTCCCCGGTAAGCCGCCGCCCATGGACGCGCGCGACACCGGCCTCACCCTCAATCCCAAGTACGACGCCGCAGGGCTCTTCACCGCCGTGGCGACCGACGCCGCGACCGGCGAGCTGCTGATGGTCGCGCACATGAATGCGGAGGCGCTGGCGGCGACGCTTGCGAGTGGCGAGGCGACCTTCTGGTCGCGCAGCCGCAACCGGCTGTGGAAGAAGGGCGAGACTTCCGGCCATGTCCTGCGCGTGGTGGAGGTGCGCATCGACTGCGACCAGGACGCGCTCTGGCTTCGCGTCGAGCCCGCGGGCCCCGCCTGCCACACCGGCGCGCGCAGCTGCTTCTTCCGCCGGATCGAGGACGGCCGGCTGGTCGCCGTCGAATGAGGCGAGGCGTCGCCGCGCTGGCGCTGGCGCTTGCGGCCTGTTCGGGAGGCGGCGACCCGGCAAACACCGAGGCACCCGATCTGGAGACGGTCGCGATCGAGCGCGGCGTGGTGCGCGATCCCGGTGACGATTCCATCACCGGGCTCTACGAGCGGGGCGGCGACCGGCTCTGCCTCGTGCCCGCGGGCGAGACGCTGCGGGTCGGCGCCTTCGTCCTCAACGGCGGCCGCCTCGGCTGCAGCGCGAGCGGGACGGCCAAGCGTTCGGGCGATCGCCTCCGGATCGACTTCGGCAACGCCTGCGAGCTGGACGCGCGGATCGAGGACGCGCGCATCATCTTCCCCGCCAAGCTGCCGCCGCAATGCGCCCGCCGATGCACCGCCCGCGGCACCTTCAGCGGCCTGCGCGTCGAGCGGATGAGCGACGTGCTCTCCGAAGCCGCCGCCCTCCGCGACCCCCGCGGCCGCGCGGTGTGTGGGGGCTAAGCCGCGGGCCAGACTAGCCGCGGAGAGCCGCTGATGCATGATGCCTCTTGCCCGTCGTCATCCTCTCGTTCAGCCTCGCAACATGGCCGACGAAAGGTACCGTGGTGGAGGGACAATTGGCGGAAAGTGGGGCTGTGCCCTGGCCGCTGTCGTCGGCCTGCCACTGCTGGGTCTGGCGATCCTGGTGAGTGCTCTGGGCGACTGCATCCCCGAAGAGCCCTGCAATCACGACCTGGAATGGTCGCTGATCCTCGGAGCGCTGGTGATCTCGCTCGCTGTCGGCGTCGCCATTCGGGCGCTGATCAACCGCTTCGTTGAACGCGGGGCTGGCGACAGCTGACCCTGGAGGCGTCAGGCTTCAAGCCCGATGCCGATCCTTGCCATTCCATTCATGGCCGGCGTCCATCCCACCGCCTAAGTGTAGTGCCCGCTTGGCCCCCTCGCGGCCCTACGATGCGACCCCCGCCTCCGGTGCCGCAAGCGCCGTCGCCGGCTGCGCGGCAGCCTTGCGTCTCACGCCGCTCAGCCCTGCGGGACCTTCCTCCCCTGCCACGCCCGGCGCGGGGGAGGCGATCGGCTGTGGCGCGCGGCGCATGCACTGCGGCTTGGGCTGGGGAAAGTCCGCGCAGTTCCACAGCGCGCGTTCCAGGTTGCGCGGCCGGTCGCGCAGGTAGCTGAACGACATCGACGTCAGCTGCTGGGGCGACAGCGTGCCCTTGGCACTCGCCGGCAGCTGGCGTGGGTCGGTCCAGCCCATGAACTTGCAATAGGGGCGCTCGCCGCAGGCACGATCCGCCAGGATCGGGAAGCTCGCCGCATCCTTGGCGTCGACCTGGATCAGGAAGGTGTTGGGTTCGTCCGCCGATGGCTTCAGCGCCGAAGCCGGCAGCGCCATCGCCTTTTGCATCGCCAGCGCCTGCGTCTCGGCCGCCAGCACCTCCGGCAGCTTGTGCGCGTCGAAGTGCGCCGCAAGCTGGGCTACGCGCGGCTCGCTGCCGGTGGCGGCGAAGCGGAACGCGGGCGGGGTTCCCCACCAGCCGGTCCAGCGGAAGAACAGATGCGTGTGCACCGCCACGATCTTGTCGAGGCTGGAGCTCCAGTACGGCACCACCCAGTCGGTGTGGTAATGGGTGGCATGGCCGACCGGCCTGTAGACCGCGCCCGCCAGCGCCGCGTCCGCGACCTTGCGCGCGCGCTCCCAGAACGGCTCGGAATACCAGCGCGCCAGCGCCCCGTCGCAGGTGAAGGTGAACTGGCAGCCGGTGGTCCGCTCCGAGCCTTGGAACACCACCCCGCACACCGTCTTCGGGAAAGCCGGGTGGCGGACGCGGTTCAGCACCACCTGGGCCACGGCCTTCTGCCCCTCCGGATCGTCGCCCGCTTCATAGAGCACGGCCGCCGAGAGGCAGTCGCTCGCCCGCGCCCGGTCCTCGTCCGCACCGCCGAAGCGGAAGGGGCGGGCAGCCGGGTTGAGGCCGGCATGGAACGGGATGCCGGCGTTGAAGGCTCGCGCCTCGTCCGCCGTCATGTCCTGAAATTCGATCGGCTCCACGGCCGGCAGTTCGGCCGGGGGCAGCACGCGACGCGGTGCCGCATGCCGCATCGCGCGGCTGGCCTGGGGCGGCATCGGCGGCGCGTGCGTCACTGCCCATGCAGGCACCAGCACCGCCGCCAGCGCTACCGCCGCCAGCACTCCGTCGAGCACGCGCGAGCCCGTGCCCAGCGGTGCGCGCACGCCTGAGGAATCAGGCGCACGCGCGCCGCGGGACACCAGCATGTGGATCGCTCAGCTTTCCGGGAGGAAGTCCGGAACCGACAGGTAGCGCTCGCCCGTGTCGTAGTTGAAGCCCAGCACCCGTGCGCCGTCGGGCAGGTCGGGCAGCTTCTGCAGGATCGCCGCGAGCGTCGCACCGGACGAGATGCCGACCAGCATGCCTTCCTCGGCTGCCGAACGGCGCGCCATGTCCTTGGCGACGGCTGCGTCCACCTTGATCACGCCGTCGATCGCCTGGGTGTGGAGGTTGGCCGGGATGAAGCCTGCGCCGATGCCCTGGATCGGGTGCGGCCCCGGCTGCCCGCCGGAGATCACCGGCGAAAGCTCGGGCTCCACCGCATAGACCTTCAGCTGCGGCCACTGCTTCTTGAGCGTCTCGGCAACGCCGGTGATGTGCCCGCCGGTGCCGACGCCGGTGATCAGCACGTCGATCGGCGTGTCGGCGAAGTCCTCCAGGATCTCCTGTGCGGTGGTGCGGACATGCACGTCGACGTTGGCGGGGTTTTCGAACTGCTGCGGGATCCAGGCGCCCGGCGTGCGCTCGGCCAGCTCCTGCGCCCGCTCGATCGCGCCCTTCATGCCCTTTTCGCGCGGGGTGAGGTCGAAGCTCGCGCCATAGGCCAGCATCAGCCGGCGGCGCTCGATCGACATGCTCTCCGGCATCACCAGGACCAGCTTGTAGCCCTTGACCGCCGCGACCATCGCCAGGCCGACGCCGGTGTTGCCGCTGGTCGGCTCGATGATCGTGCCGCCGGGCTGCAGGTCGCCCGAAGCCTCGGCCGCCTCGATCATGGCGAGCGCAATGCGGTCCTTGATCGAGCCGCCGGGGTTGGAGCGCTCGGACTTGATCCACACCTCGGCGTCTCCGAACAGCCGCTGGATGCGGATGTGCGGCGTCTTGCCGATCGTCTCCAGGATGGTGTTGGCCTTCATTCTGCCTTCTCCTTGACGGGTGTGAATTCCAGCGTCGCGGGCGCCTCGAACGTGCGCGCCCGGCGAAGCTCCGGAAAGATGCGTGCCCACAGTGCCGTCACCAATATCGCACCGATGCCGCCTGCCACAACCGCGGCCACGGGGCCGATCGCTGCCGCCAGGAAGCCCGACTCCGCCTCGCCCAGTTCGTTCGAGCCGGAGATGAACAGCGTCGACACCGCGCCCACCCGGCCGCGCATGTCGTCGGGGGTGTAGAGCTGAATCAGCGACTGGCGCACATAGACCGACACCATGTCGGCGGCGCCCAGCACGAACAGCGCCGTCAGCGCCAGCAGCACCGCCGGTGCGCTGTCATGCCCCACCGCCGACTTTCCGAGCAGCGGCAGCAGCGCCGGGGCGCTGAGGCCGAAGGCCACCGTCGCCCCGCCGAACACCGCCACCGCCGCCAGCATCTTCACGCCGACATTGGTCCGGAGCGGCCGCCACGAGAACCACAGCGCCACCGCGATCGCGCCGACCGCGGGCGCCGCGCGCAGGTGGCCGAGGCCATCGGCGCCCACCTTCAGGATGTCGCGCGCATAGACGGGCAGCATGGCCGTCGCGCCGCCCAGCAGCACCGCGAATAGGTCGAGCGAGATCGCCCCCAGCACCAGGCGGTTCTGGCGCACATAGGACAGGCCCTCCAGCATCTGGCGGAAGGGATTGGCGGTCCCGCGCACCGAATTGTGCGGCACCCGCCCGATCAGCGACAGCATCAGGAAGGAGAAGGTGAACAGCGCCCCGGACACGGCATAGGGGAGCCAGTGGCTCGCGGCATAGAGATAGCCGCCCATCGTCGGCCCCAGCACCGTGCCGGCCTGCCACGAGACCGAGCTCATCGCGATCGCGGTCGGCAGGATCGCCTTGGGCACCAAATTGGGGGCGAGCGCCTGGAGCGAAGGCCCCGCAAAGGCGCGCGCCACGCCCAGCAGCGCCGCCACGAAGAACAGCAGCTCCAGCGTCACATGCTCATGGTAGCTCGCGACCGCGAGGGTGATCGCGCATCCCGCCTCGATCGCGACCGAACCGCGCGCGATCCAGCGGCGGTCGACGCGATCGGCGACCCAGCCGGCGACCAGCGAGAGGACGAGCAGCGGCAGGAACTGCGCGATGCCGATCAGCCCGAGGTAGAAGGCGGCTTCCTTCACGTCCATCGTCCGTCGGGCGAGGTCATAGACCTGCCAGCCGATGACGATCACCATCGACATCTGGGCGAGGGTGGTGGACAGCCGGGCCAGGAAATAGGCGCGGAAATTGTGGATTGCGAACGGGTGCTGGACGGCGGCCATGTTCAGGGCTCTATGCGGGGGCGGCGCCATCGGCAATCACGCTTTGCAGGCTGCCTGGGATGCCACGGGCGGGGCGCGCGGCGGCATGCCGCCGCGCGCCGGGGATCAGACGATGGTGCCGCCGTGGGTCGCCGCCACCGGATCGCCAAGGAACGCGAGCAGGTCGTCGGTTAGCCGGTCCTGATCGGTCGCGAACAGGCCGTGGGGGGCGTCGTCATATTCGATCAGCGTGGCGCCGGGGATCGCCGCGGCGGCCGCCCGGCCGGTGGCGTCGATCGGCACCGTGTCGTCCGATGTGCCGTGGATCACGAGCGTCGGCACGGTGAACGCGGCGAGGTCGGGGCGGAAGTCCGTGAAGGCGAACGCCTCGGCACAGGCGAGCGTGGGCTTAAGCCCCGCCTGCTGCGTGAGGTTCCACGCCCAGTGCAGCCGCTCCTCGCTCACCGGGCTGGTGATGAAGCCGACGCCGAAGAACTGGTCCAGGAAGTTCGCCATGAACTTCGGCCGGTCCGCCTCGATCTGCCGGGTGATGTCCTCCAGCTGCGCGCGCGGCACGCCGTGCGGATTGTCGTCGGTCTGGAGCATGTAGGGCACGACGGACCCGACCAGCACCGCTTTCGCGACCCCCTTGCCGCCATGGCGCGACAGGTAGCGCGCGACCTCGCCGCCGCCCATCGAGAAGCCGACCAGCGTCGCGCCCGAGGTGACGCCGCACGCCTCCATCACGTCGGCTAGGTCGTCCGACAGCGTGTCATAGTCATAGCCGGACCACGGCTGTTCCGACCGGCCGAAGCCGCGACGATCATAAGCGATCACGCGATAGCCGGCGTTGGCGAGCGCGAATGCCTGCGGGTCCCAGCTGTCCGAGGACAAAGGCCAGCCGTGGATCAGCACGACCGCGGGCCCGCTGCCCCAGTCCTTCACATACAGCTTGGTACCGTCGCGGGTCTCGACAGTCGGCATCGGCAACTCCTTGTGCGGGGGGAGCAGGGCGGCCGGCGAAGGGATGCCGGCGGGGAGGGGGCGGCGGTCAGCCGAGGGTGACGTCGGCGACCTTGTCGGCGTAATCGGCCTTGGGGTCGACCCCCAGCAGGATCTTGATGCCCGCGAACAGGCTCGATTCGTCCAGCCAGATCTTCGCGTGCTCGGCATCGAGCCGGATCAACTCCAGCTTGGGATCATCCTTGCCGCCCTCGTACCAGGCGGCGGCGAACCGGTTCCACAGCCGGTCGATCATGGCGCGATCCTGCTCCACGACCAGGTTGCCGTGGATGCTCGCGAACACCTCGTGGTTCTTGGAGGCGAAGTGGGCGGTGGCGCGGGTGCCCTCGCGCATTTCCTTCACCAGCGTGTTGTCCTTGGTGGTGAAGAACCAGATCGGCCCGTGCTCCGCGCCGTCCAGCGTCTGGCCCGTCATGGGCTGGGCATGGCCGTCGCCGACGCCGTCGATCCCCAGCATCAGCGTGCGATCGGATTTCAGCGCCTTCCAGAAGCGGGTCTGGATTTCCTGGGGCGTCGGCATGCGGCTCTCCTGCAGTTCGCCGCGCCAACGGGCGGAAAGCCAAGGTGGTTCCGGTGGGGAGCCGGGACGCGCGTCCCGGCTCCGGCATGGGTCAGAGCGTGCAGCGGCGGGTCACGCCACGGCGCACCGTGTAGCTGTCGGTGCGGCTGTTGTAGCTGCGGAAGCGCTGCTGGCAGGCGCGGACGTGGCGGTACCAGTCGTTCTGGCGGCCGCGATAGGCGGCGGTCGGCGCACCGGGGCGCGCACCCCAGCCGTTGTTCCAATTGCCATAGCTGTTGCCGCGCGTGGTCGTGGTCGTGCGGGTGACCGTCCGAACGGTCGTGCGGCTCTGCTGGTGCTGGCCCTGCGCGTGGGGTGCGGGATCGTGTCGCGCCTGTGCGGAGGCAGCGGGGGCGATCATGACCAGGACGGCGCCAAGCGCGCCTGCGAGCAACTTCTGCATGGACTTCTTACTCCTTCGGTCCGCCGATACACTGGCGGCGGGGGCAGAACCCCTAGCCGGAGGAATGTTTCCCGCAGATGAGCAAGAGCGGCGGGCGCGTCTGACAGGCATCTCGGCGGCCCGGAAACTAAACCGGTAAGCCCACGTTGTTTGGCCGTAACGAAAAAGGATCGAACGATGAAGCGAGGCTGTTTGCTGTGGGTGCTGGGCGTGCCGCTCCCGGTGGTGCTGATCCTCTACTTCCTGTTCTTCCGCTAAGCACCGGGCACCGCTTGGCCCTCGGGGCAAGCGGCGCCCGCCGCGGCTAGGGCTGCACGCAGAACTCCACGTCCGTCACATAGATGCGCTCGACGCACTGCTCCGCCGCCCAGGCGAGCCCTGCGTCCTCGGCGGCCTCGCGCGTCTCGAACGGCGGCAGGCCGATCAGCGCCACCGACTGCACCTCGTCCCCGTCGCCGCAGGCGACCAGCGCCGCGCCCGACAGGTCATACCGGCCGTCCGAAAGCGCGACGATGCTGATGCAGTCGACATCGCCCGGCGCCACCTCGCCGCTCGGCAATCGGATGATTTCCATGGCTCACCTCCTCTTGATGGAGCCGCAACGCGCCAGGGCCGGAAAACGGTGCACCGGCGACGTCAGACCGGGGTCGGCGAGGGCCCCACGCGCTGTTCGGGAAGCGGCGCCGTCCTCAGCTGCCCATAGCGCGGCTCGAAGATCGCGTGCCGTGCAGCCCAGGCACCCGCGCGCGCGCTCGCGGTCCATTGAACCGCAAGCGGCGAGAGCAGCAGCCCGATCGTGACGGGCAGCAGCCACAGCGCCGTCACCGGCATCAGTGGCGACAGGAGCAGCAGCACCATCCCGAACCCCAGGTGCCAGCGATAGCGCGGCAGGATGTCGCGCATGGCGAGGCCGTCGCGCTGCCGGCTCTGCGGGTCCCAGGCGGACCGCTTGCCCGCGGCGATGCCGACCAGGTCGATCGTCTGCGTCAGCGCGATCGCCGGGGCGACCAGCATCGAGAGCGGCACGTCCAGCAGCACCGACCGGCCGATCGTCCGCCATCCGCCCAGCGCCTCGCGCCGCTCGCGGTCAGCCGTCGCCCAGATCACGCTCAGCAGCTTGGGTCCGAACAGCAGCAGCAGCGTCACCGCCAGCACCACAGCCGAGGTGCCCCGGTTCATCAGGCTCGGCTCGCCCACCAGCGCCTGGACGATGCTGGTCAGGATCAAGAGCAGCCAGAGCGGCGAGGCGAGATAGGCGGATGCCCCCAGCAACAGCTGCAACCGGTTGATCCAGTGAAACCCGGAGGCGCCAAGCAGCCGCAGGTGCTGGATGTTGCCCTGCGCCCAGCGCCGGTCGCGGACGGCGGCATCGATCAGCGTCGGCGGATATTCCTCGAAGGTCGCATCCGTCAGCACCATGTGGACGCGCCAGCCGCGCCGCCGCAGCAGCGCTGCCTCCACCATGTCGTGGCTCATGATGGTGCCGCCGAACGGCGGTCCGCCGGGAAGCTCGGGCAGGCCGCAGCAGGCGGCGAACGCCTCGATACGGATCAGCGCATTGTGGCCCCAGAAGGTCGCCTCCGATCCGGACCACCACACCAGCCCGGCGGTCGAGATCGGGCCGTAGAGATGACTCGCGAACTGCATCCAGCGCTGGAACAGCGTGGTCGCGCCGATCACCATCGGCACCGTCTGAAGCAGCGCCACCGCCGGCCGCCGGTCGAGTACCTGCGCCATGCCGATGATCGTGTCGCCGCCCATCAGGCTGTCGGCGTCGAGCATCAGCATATAGTCGTAGGCGCCGCCGAACCGCCGGATCCACTCGGCGACGTTGCCCGGCTTACGCCCGACGTTCTGTGTCCGCCGGCGATAGTAGAGCGCGCAGTCGAGCTGCTGCGCCAGCGCCCGCCATGCCGCGACTTCCTCCGCCTCCGCTTCGGGGGCGGAATCGCTCAGGATGAAGAAGTCGAAGTGCTTGGCCATGCCGCCCTGGGCGATCGCCTCGGCCATCTGGGCGATGCGCCCATAGACCGCCGCCACGTCCTCGTTGTGGACCGGCATCAGGATGGCGGTGCGGCCCTTCAGCGGCGTCGACCAGCGCGGCGTCGGCATGAAGCCGGGACGCAGGCCGGTGATCAGCAGCAGGAACCCGATCGACGCATTGATGAAGCCGAAGGAGATCAGCGCGAACAGCGGGAAGAAGATCACCAGCAGCAGCGCGTCGGTGACGCTCCAGCCATCCGCGACCAGCGACTCCTTGAGCGCGGTCGAGGCGGCGGTCGCCAGCATTGCGGTGAGCAGCACCAGCAGCACGCGCCTGGCAAGCAGGTCGCCGCCGTCCTCGCTGGGACCCGACCAGGGTTCGGGAATCCGGCGCGGGGGCGGCGGCCCGTCGAACTGCTGGACCGGCATGTCGATGGGGGCCTCTGCCGGGAGGCGAGCCGGCTGCTTCACCCGTTGAACACCGGAAACAACAGCGTTTCGCTGAGCGCACGGTCGCCCCGCTTCAGGAACAGCCGCACGTCGGCCGGACCACTGCCCTCGGGCGCGATGTCGGCGGTGATCCGCCAGCGGTTCTTCTGCCCGACCACGGGATAAGCGGCGCTGGCGATCAGCTTGCCGCGCGCGACGTCGATCGCGGGCGAGACCCCGCTCGACCGGTCGAGACCGGCAAGGCCGGCGCCCTCAAAGTCCACGACCAGCTTGCGCGCGCCCTTGGTCGGTGCGTCTCCGGGCCGACCGGCGACGCCGGTCCAGCTGTCGACCACATGCGCGGTCGCCTGGGATAGTGTCGGATCGTCCGATCCCCAGCGCAGGCCATAGTCGAACTGCAATCGCTGGCCAGCCTTGGGCGCCTCTGCCGGCACCCAGAAGGAGACGATGTTGTCGACCGTCTCGGCCGCGGTCGGGAAGGCGAACAGCACCACGTTGCCGCGGCCCCATTGCCCGCGCGGCTCGACCCAGAGGTTCGGCCGGCGGTCGTAGAAGGCGCCATCGTCCTGATAATGGTCGAAGTTGCGGTCGCGCTGGAGCAGCCCGAAGCCGCGCGGGTTTTCGTCGGCGAAGCTGTCGAGCGTCTCGTGCGGCGGATTGACGAGCGGGCGCCAGATACGCTCGCCGCGTCCGGTCAGCAGTGCGAGGCCATCGGAGTCGTGGATCTCCGGGCGCCAGTCGACGGCCGCGCCGCGGTTGCCCTCGCCATACCAGAACATGCTGGTGGCGGGCGCGATGCCCAGCCGTTCGACGTCGCGGCGCAGGTGCAGCACCGCCGACACGTCCTGCTGCACGCCATTCTGGTGGCGGCTGGCGATGCGATAGGCGCCGGTCACGCTGGCGCCGTCCATCAGCGCATAGACGGTATAGGCGTCCGCACCAGTGCGCTCGATCCAGAACTCGGTGAAGTCGGGGAATTCCTCGCGCCCCGAAATGCCGGTGTTGATCGCGATCCCGCGTGCCGACAAGCCATATTGGTCCTGCGACCCGGCCGTGCGGAAGTAAGAAGCGCCCTGGAATGCCATCCAGTCGCTCTCCTTGCCGGGCACCATGGCGCGGAAGCCGGCGATGCCGAGCGGCGGCGCGTGGCCCGACACCGCCTGGAACAGGTCGCGTGAGAAGGGGACGGCGTGCGCCTGGCCGTTCTCGACGATGTTGATCTTGACCGGGGTCGGCGCATAGCGGCCGAGCGGGAACAGGCGGATGCCGCCCGCCAACGTCTCTTCCGGCCGGTAGCGGATCGAACCCACCGCGTCATAGTCGATCGCCGCGGCCGCCGCGACGCGCTCGGGCGCGCGATAGGGCTGGCGCGCGAGGGTAGCCGCACGCTCCTGCAACGCCTCCCAGGAAAAGGGCTGGGCCGGGCTCTGCGTCTTCCGTGCCATGGCGGCAAACGGGCCGCCGAAAAGAGCTGCCAGGCCGGCAGTGGCGACGATCTCACGTCGGGTCGGGTATCGCATGCGGGCTCCAAGCCGTGATCGGGCAATTTGTTGCAGCGCAACAGATGCCTGAACGCAAGGGCACGCCTTTCGGTTCAAATCCCCAACGCGGCCGGCCGTGCAGAGAAGCGGAGCGACGGCACCGCCGCGCGGCCGGGTCCGCTCAGCCGATCGTCACGAAGCTATCGAGCACGCGCTTGCGCCCGCCGGTTTCGAAATCGATCTCCAGCTTGTTGCCCTCGATCGCCGCGATCGTGCCGTATCCGAACTTCTGGTGGAATACGCGCAGGCCCACACTCACGTCGCTGCGGCCCTTGTTGCCCAGGCTGACGGCACTTGCGCGGCTCTCGATCACGCGCGGCGCATCGCGGGTGAAGGTGGAGCCGCTGCTCGCCGCCCGCTGCCAGCCCGGCCCGCGCCCGGTGCCGCGGCTGACGTCGGCAAAGGGATCGGCACGCTCGGACCAGTTGGCGCGCCACAGGCTCTCGCCGCCCGCCATGGTGGTTTCCGCATCGATGTGCTCGGCCGGCAGCTCACCGATGAAGCGGCTGGGGAGCGACGAGGTCCACTGGCCATAGATGCGGCGGTTGGCCGCATGCAGGATCACCGCCAGCCGGCGCGCGCGCGTGATCGCGACATAGGCGAGGCGGCGTTCCTCCTCCAGGCTGGCGAGCCCGCCCTCGTCCAGCGAGCGCTGCGAGGGGAACAGTCCTTCCTCCCAGCCGGCCAGGAACACCGTGTCGAACTCCAGCCCCTTGGCGGCGTGGATCGTCATGATGGTGACCTGCGGCTCCTGGGTGGCGCCTTCATTGTCCATCACCAGGCTGACATGCTCCAGGAACGCGCCCAGGCTGTCGTATTCCTCCATCGCGCGGACGAGCTCGTTGAGGTTCTCCAGGCGCCCGGCGGCCTCGGCCGACTTCTCCGCCTGCCACATCGCCGTATAGCCGCTCTCGTCGAGCAGTTGGCGGGCGAGTTCCGGATGGGGCAGGTCGCGCGCCATGTCGCGCCAGCGGGCGATGTCGCCGACCAGCCGGCCGAGCGACTTGCGCGCCGCCCCGGTCAACTCGTCGGTGTCGAGGATGCGCGCCGCTGCCGTCATCAGCGGGCTGCCGGTCGCGCGCGCATAGCGGTGCACGGTCGCCACCGCCTTGTCGCCGAGGCCCCGCTTGGGCACGTTGACGATGCGCTCGAACGCCAGGTCGTCGGCGGGCTGATTGACGACGCGCAGGTAGGCGATGGCGTCGCGGATCTCCATCCGCTCGTAGAAGCGCTGGCCGCCGACGATGCGATAGGGAAGGCCGATGGCGATGAACCGGTCCTCGAACTCGCGGGTCTGGTGCTGCGCGCGCACCAGGATCGCCATCTCGTCATAGGACTTGCCCGCGCGGCGGCACGCCTCCATCTCCTCGCCGACGCGCCGCGCCTCCTCGGGGCCATCCCAGACGCCGATCACGCGCACCTTCTCGCCCGCGTCGAGCTCGGTCCACAGCTGCTTGCCCAGCCGGCCGCTGTTGTTGGCGATCACGCCGCCGGCCGCACCCAGGATGTGCGGGGTGGAGCGGTAGTTCTGCTCCAGCCGGATCACCTTGGCGCCGGGGAAGTCGCGCTCGAAGCGCAGGATGTTCTCCACCTGCGCGCCGCGCCAGGAATAGATCGACTGGTCGTCGTCGCCCACGCAGCAGATATTCTTCCGCTCCTGCGCCAGCAGCCGCAGCCACAGATACTGGACCGAGTTGGTGTCCTGATACTCGTCCACCATGATGTAGCGGAAGCGCTGCTGATAGTGTTCCAGCACGTCGCGATGGGTGCGCAGGATGGTCAGCACGTGCAGCAGCAGGTCGCCGAAGTCGCAGGCGTTCACCGCCTTGAGGCGATCCTGATACTGCTGGTACAGCTCGCCGCCGCGACCGTTGGCGAAGCGCTCGCTCTCGCCCGCGTCGACGTCGGCAGGGGTCATCCCCTTGTTCTTCCAGCTGTCGATCACGCCGGCGAGCTGGCGCGCGGGAAACCGCTTCTCGTCCAGGTTCGCCGCCACGATCAGCTGCTTCATCAGCCGCAGCTGGTCGTCGGTGTCGAGGATGGTGAAGTTCGACTGCAGACCCACCAGCTCGGCATGCCGGCGCAGCATCTTCGCACCGATCGCATGGAACGTGCCGAGCCACGGCATGCCCTCCACCGCGTCGCCGACCAGCCGCCCGACGCGCTCGCGCATCTCGCGCGCCGCCTTGTTGGTGAAGGTGACCGACAGGATCTCCGACGGCCATGCCTTGCGCGTATAGAGCAGGTGCGCCAGCCGCGCCGTCAGCGCCGCGGTCTTGCCCGTGCCCGCGCCGGCCAGCACCAGCACCGGACCCTCGCTCGTCAGCACCGCCTCGCGCTGCGGTTCGTTGAGGCCCCGCAGATACGGCGGGTCCTGGGGCGAGGGGGTGGTCTGCGGCACGGTCATGCGCGAACAGCTAGGGAACGAAGCCTGCCGGGGCAAGGCTTGAACCATGGCATTCCTCGCGCTGGAGGTTGAGGCAATAGCCGCCCCGGCAGCTGCCGTATCCCTGCGAAAGCAGGGATCCAGGGCCAAGCAGAACAACGACCTGTCACGCTCGGAACCCTGGGCTCCTGCCTTCGCAGGAGCACGAGATCGGGCACGTAATGATGCTGCGTTGCGCCATCAGCATCAGCAATAAAGATGCGCAGCTAGGTTGACCTCACGTAATCGCCCGGCCAACCAGCGCGCATGACTGCCCCACCCTCCGCCGCCATGCCGATCCCGGCCGCCGTTCTGCCCGCTGAGAATGGCCCCTCCAGCCGCCGCATCCTGCTCGCGAGCCTCGTCGGCACCTCGGTCGAATTCTACGACTTCTACATCTACGCGACCGCCGCGGCGCTGGTGTTCCCGACGCTGTTCTTCCCGGCCGAGTCGGAGTCGGCGCGGCTGATGCTGAGCTACGCCAGCCTCGGCCTCGCGTTCCTCGCCCGCCCGCTCGGCGCGGCGCTGTTCGGCCACTTTGGCGACCGCATGGGGCGCAAGTCGACGCTGGTCGCCTCGCTGATGCTGATGGGCGGCTCGACGCTCGCGATCGCGTTCCTGCCCACCTACGGCCAGGTCGGTCTGCTCGCCCCGTTCCTGCTGTGCGTGCTGCGCTTCGCCCAGGGGCTGGGCCTTGGCGGCGAGTGGGGCGGGGCGGCGCTGCTCGCGGTGGAGAATGCGCCCAAGGGCTGGGCCGGCCGCTTCGGATCGGTGCCGCAGCTGGGCGCACCGGTTGGCTTCCTCGCCGCCAATGGCCTGTTCCTGCTGCTCGGGCTCGGCCTGGACGAGGCGGCCTTCCGCAGCTGGGGCTGGCGCCTGCCGTTCCTCGCCAGCGCGCTCCTGGTCGGCCTCGGCCTGTGGGTCCGCCTCAAGCTCACCGAGACCGCCGAGTTCCGCGCCGCCCTGGAACACGAAGCGCCCGCAACCGTGCCGCTCGCCGAACTCTTCCGCAGCCATCTTCGCGGCACGCTCGCCGGCACGTTCGGCGCGGTCGCCTGCTTCGCACTCTACTACATCGCCACCGCCTTCGCGCTTGGCCACGGCACCACGCGCCTCGGCTTCTCGCGCGACACCTTCCTGTCGATGCAGCTGTTCGCGATCCTGTTCATGGCCGCCGGCATCGCGCTCGCCGGCTGGTGGGCGGATCGCAGCACCACCGGCCGGGTGCTCGCCTTCGGCTGTGGGGGCGTGATCGTCGCCGGCCTGCTCATGCAGCCGCTGATGGGCGGCGGCACGATCGCAGCCGTCACCGCCTGGCTGGCCATCGCGTTGTTCGCGATGGGCTTCGTCTATGGACCGCTCGGCGCCTGGCTGCCGGGCCTGTTCCCGCCGCGCGTGCGCTACACCGGTGCGTCGATGGCGTTCAACGTCGGCGGGGTGATCGGCGGCGCGGTGACGCCGATGGCGGCAGAGGCCTTGGCGCAGAATGGCGGGCTCACCCCCGTTGGGCTCTACCTCGCCATCGCCGGGCTGTTCAGTCTTGCGGGTCTGTGGCTGGTTCCGCGCGCCGCAGCAAAGTGAGCTTCGCCTTCCCATAGACACGCTCGGCATTGACGACGAAGCCAGACGCATCGACATCCTCGGTGCGCCCGGTCTCGACGCTCACCCAGGTTGCCGGCCCAATCCAGTTGAGCCGCGCGAGCTTGTCGGCGGCAACCCACCCGGCGCCGCTCGCATAGGGCGGATCCATCATCACCAGGTCGAGTGGCGTGGCGGTCGGCCCCAGCGCCAGCACCGACTGCGCCCGCACCTGTGCGCCCTTGGCGCCGAGCTTCTCGACATTGGCGCGCAGTGCATCGAGCGCATGCCGGTCCTGCTCCACGAATAGGCACGACGCGGCGCCCCGCGACAGCGCCTCGAGCCCGAGCGCGCCCGAGCCCGCGAACAGATCCGCGACCGCCAGTCCCTCGAAGCTGCCGACACGGCTTGCCAGCATCGAGAACAGCGCCTCGCGCGTGCGATCCGCGGTCGGGCGGGTCGCTTCACCCTTGGGCGCGGCGATGGGACGGCCCCGCCACTGGCCGGAAATAATGCGCATCAGCGGCGACCCTTCGGAGGACCGCCGGGCCGCCCGCCCCGCGGCGGACGGGCGGGACCATCCCCCCGCGGCGGACGCGGTGCATCACCGCGCGGCGCACGCGGACCATCTCCGCGCGGTCCCCGCGGACCATCCCCACGCGGCGGCCTCGAGCCCTCCGGGCGGGGGGTGCGCGGACCTTCGCTGCGCGGTCCGCGGCCCTCACCACGGGGTGCAGCGCCAAACTCCCCGGAGCGCGGCTTCCCGAATGCGCTGCGCGGCCCGTCCCCGCGCTGCGGACGCTCGCCTCGCTGGGGACGCTCCGTCCGCTCGGGGCGTTCGCCACGCGGCGGACGTCGATCCTCGCGCGCCGGGCGTTCGCCACCAAAGGCTGCCGACAGCGTACGGCGGGGCTTGTCGCCACGTCCCGCCTCGGCAGGGCGCTCCGCCCGCTCGGCGGCCGGCTTGCGGCCGGTGCGGTCGGCGAAGGCGGCTGCGCGCTGGCCCCGCGGGCTGCGCGGTGCGCCGGTGTCGTCGCGACGGCCGGCAAGACCGTCCTTGCGGCGCGGGCCGCGTTCGGCCGTGCGCTTGCCAAAGCCACTCCCGCGCGGCGCATCACCCGTGTCTTCGTCTGCCGGGCGGCTGCGGCGGAACGCCTGCGGGTGCGGCTGCACCTCGCGCGCGACCCGCTCGCCATAGGGTGCCGGGGAAGGACGTGGACGTGCCGGCGCGGTCCGATCGCGCGAGGGTTCGCGGCGCCACTGCTTCAGCGCCGCCGGATCGGCGCCCTCGGGTGCCGGCTTGCTGGTCGGCCGGTCCTTCAGCGTCTTGCGGAATGCGACCAGGTCGTGCTGCCGGATCTCGTCCACCGACGCGATCGGCATGTCTTCGAGATAGAAGGGGCCGTAGCGGGTGCGGATCAGGCGCGAGACCTGGAGGCCCAGATACTCGAGCACGCGCCGCACTTCGCGGTTCTTGCCCTCGGTCAGGGTCATCTCGATCCAGACGTTGGTGCCGGTCCGCCGCTCCATGTTGGCGTTGATCGGGCCATAGCGGACGCCCTCGATCTCGACGCCCAGCATCAGCTCTTCGAGCTGCGCCTGGCTCACGTCGCCATAGGCACGCGCGCGATAGGTGCGCTCGACGCCCGTCGCCGGCAGTTCCAGCTGCCGCTTCAACTCGCCGTCGGTGGTCAGCAGCAGCAACCCCTCAGTGTTAAGGTCAAGCCGCCCGACCGGCATCAGCCGCGGCAGGTCGCCGGGCATGCGGTCATAGATCGTCTGGCGGCCATGCGGATCGCGAGCGGCGGTCAGCACGCCCGCGGGCTTGTGATAGCGGAACAGCCGGGTCGGGGCGGCGGCCTGCACCGGCTCGCCATCCACGGTGATGCCGCGCAGCGAAGTGAGCAGCGTCGCCGGCGTCTCGATCGGCACGCCGTCGAGCGCGACGCGGCGCGCCTCGATCAGCCGTTCGACGTCGCGGCGCGAGGCAACCCCGGCGCGGGCGAGCAGCTTTGCGATTCGCTGCGGTTCATTGGTCTTGGACGTCGACACGATGGGGAAATGCTATCCTGTTACGCCTGCGCGACGAAATCGTGCGGCGGCGGTGATCGTTCGATCGGTTCGGGTGTTTCTACGCTATAGGGCAGACCCCGTAGAGAGGGAAGCGAGCGGCGGATGTTGTTTGGCAAGAAGAAGCGGCGGATCCAGCGCATCCTGGTGGTGGAGGATGAGCCGTTGGTCGCATTCGACGCCGAACATCTTCTGGCGGATTCGGGATTCGAGATCGTCGCCACTACCGATCTGGTGAGCGAGGGCCTCGCCGCGGTGAACAGTGACGCCCCGATCGACCTGGTGCTGGTGGACGTGTCGCTGAGCGACGGCAGCGGCATCGACGTGGCGCGCGCGGCCCGGCAGCGCGGCATCCCCGTGATGTTCGTGACGGGTGCCTGCCCGGAGGGCGCACGCGAGCTCGCGGTCGGCTGCCTGGCCAAGCCCTATCCCCAGCGCGACCTGCTCGCCGCGATCGAGGCGCTGGAAACGCTGCTGGACGGCAAGGCCCCGCGCAAGCTGCCGAGCAGCTTCAGCCTCTTCGCGAAGCTCGCTTGAGCATGTTTGCCGGAGGGGTGACCGAACGATAGTCCCGACGTCCCGCGTGCTTGGTTGCTGTCCGTAAGACACGCGGGACGACGGGTGACGTTTCGAGGCTCCAGTCCGGACCCTCGCCGTCGGCCACGCTTCTATCACTCCCTGGAGATGAACCCCAGCCGAATGGGTAGGATTTGCGGCAGGCCGATTTGCGCCCCTTCAAAAGCGGCGGGAGCGCGTTAGGGTGCGCGCGGTTTGCTGCCGGGGCGGCGTTTCAAGGAAAGTGCAATGGTTGAGGTCGCCGGCGAGCGCAACGGAGGCAGGCGCCGCGTGGCAGCGATGGCGCCCTATGTGCGCCCGAAGCCGCTGGTCGCGTTCCTGCTCGGCATCGCCAGCGGCTTCCCGCTCACGCTGCTGCTCGGCACCATGGGCTTCTGGCTGGCCAAGGTCGGCATCGACAAGAAGACCATCGGCTTCGCGATCGGCCTCACCACGCCCTATACGCTCAAGTTCCTGTGGGCGCCGCTGATCGACCGGCTGCGCCTGCCGGTGCTCACGCGGCTGGTCGGGCAGCGCCGCGCCTGGCTGTTCTTCATCCAGGCGCTCCTGTTCGTGTCCGTGTGGATGCTCGGCGCCAGCCAGCCGGAGCTCCATTTGGGGCTCTTCGCCTTCTGGGCGATCGTGACGGCCTTCCTGTCCGCGACCCAGGACATCGTCATCGACGCCTATCGCATCGAGATCCTCTCCGACGAGGAACTGCCCTTCGGCACCGCCAACAACCAGTTCGGCTATCGCATCGGCAACCTCATCGCCGGCGTCGGCACCATCGCCATCGCCTCTCCGGAGGGGTGGGGCCTCGGCTGGGCGCTGGGCTATGGCCTCACCGCCTTCTGTGTCGTGCCGGCGATGCTGGGCGCCTTGTATGCCGGGCCGGGCCGCCACGATGCCACCGTCGCGCGCGAAGGCTCGCACGGCCAGTGGCTGCGCGACACCGTCGTCGGGCCTTTCCGTGAGTTCCTGCGCCGCCGCGGCGCGGTGCTGATCCTGCTGTTCGTGCTGATCTACAAGCTCGGCGACGCCATGGGGCAGGCGATGCTCAACCCGATGATCGTCGAGCTCGGCTTCTCCGACACCGAGTTCATCGCCATCAACAAGGTGGTCGGCTTCTGGGGCCTGATCGTCGGCACCGCGCTCGCCGCGCCGTTCATGGCCTGGCTCGGCATGGGACGGGCGCTGATCGCCTCGGGCGTGCTGATGATGCTGAGCAACCTGACCTTCGCGATCCTCGCCATGCACGGCCATTCCGTGACCTGGCTGACGATCGCGGTCGCCACCGAGCAGGTGACGAGCGGCATCGGCCTGACCGTGTTCGTGACCTATCTCTCGGGTCTCTCGAACCTCGCCTATACCGCCACCCAGTTCGCGCTCCTGTCCTCCTTCGCCGCGGTCGGGCGGACGTGGCTCGCCGCACCCGCGGGGCTGGCCGCCGATGCGCTCGGCTGGGTCGGCTTCTGGCTGCTGACCATGGTGGTGGCGCTGCCGGGCCTGCTGCTGCTCGGCCTGTTGTGGCGGCGCGGCTTCGTCGTCCAGAACGTCCGCCAGCCCGGCACCGAGAAGGTTCCGGACGAGGCGCCCGCCGCCGCCTAGTCGAGCGGCCGCCCGCCGTCTCGAAACGCCAGCGCGAGCAGGTGGGCGGTCGCGACCAGCCCGCCTGCATGCCGCACGCCTAGGAGGTCGCGCAGCAGCAGTTCGGCCCGCTCGGGGTGCGTCTCGACGGAGCCGAGCACATCCACCAGCGCGGCCTCTCCGGAGGTCATGCGCGGGCAGCAGCAGGGGGCGATCTGGATCGGGTTGGCCGACGTCTTCGACACCTCCGCCATCAACGCGCGCAGCAGCAGCAGGGGCCGGCGGAACTCACGGCCGAACGCGGTCATGTACGCATGCGCAGCCGCCGCGTCGTGGAGCCCGTTCGCCCCCGTGCGGCGGATGCCATAGAGGAGCAGCAGCCGATCCTCCTGCGAGGGCCAGCCGTGCGGCAGCATCTCGGACAGGGAATGCAAAAGGGGCTGGGCGGTGGTCATGCGAGTCTCCTGCCGCGTGGTGTGGCAGCAGGTTCGTGCGCCCTCTATTGCAAGTCAATATCAATAAGGCGCATCAATCCGGCAGTTCGTCGTTCGCCTCCAGAACCGTGCCCGCCAGGTAGAGCGAGCCCAGCACCAGCACCACCGGCGGCTCCCCTGCGTCCGCCCGCCCGGCCACCATCCGTAGCGCCGTCGAAACCTCGCCGGCGACCGCGGTGCTCGTGATGCCAAGGCGATGTGCCGTCTCCACCAGCTCGGCCGGGGCATGATCCGCGTGCCCAGGCACCGGCACTGCCGTCAGGCTCGCGATGAAGGGGGCGAACGGCGCCAGCAGCCCCTCGGCATCCTTGTTGGCAAGCATCCCGAGCACCAGGTGGATCGGCCGCCCGTGCGCGACCCGCTCGATGGTGTCCGCCACCGCGTCGGCCGCCGCCGGGTTGTGCCCGCCGTCGAGCCACAGCTCGGACCCGGGGGGCAGCAGCGCGAGCAGCGGGCCCCGCGCCAGGCGCTGCATCCGCGCGGGCCAGCGCGCCTCCCGCGCTGCTGCGGCAAAGGCAGCGTCCGGACCGGCGATCCGCGTCTGGTGGCGCAGCGTGGCGATCGCCAGCGCCAGGTTGGCCGGCTGGTGCGGCCCGGCGAGCGCGGGGAGCGGCGTCACCAGCGTCCCCTTCGCGTCGCTGTAGCACAGCTCGCCGCTCTCGACCCGGAACGACCAGTCGCTGCCGCGTGGGAAGAGCGGGGCGCCGGCGTGGGCGGCCACCGCTGCGACCGCCTCGGCCACGGTCGGCGGATAGGCCATGGTGATCAGCGGCACGCCGGGCTTCGCGATGCCAGCCTTCTCCCGCGCGATCGCCTCGGCGGTGTCGCCCAGGAACGCCTGGTGGTCGATGCCCAGCTGCGCGATGGCGGTGGCAGCGGGGGCCGGGATCACGTTGGTCGCATCCAGCCGCCCGCCAAGCCCGACCTCGATGATGCAGGCGTCCGCGCGCGTGCGGGTGAAGGCGAGGAAGGCGACCGCCGTCGTCACCTCGAAGAAGCTCGCGCCGATGTCCGCGCCCGCATCCAGCACCTCCGCCAGCAGCGCTGCCAGTTCCGCGTCCTCGATCAGGCGGCCGGCGACCCGGATTCGCTCGTTGAAGCGCACCAAGTGTGGGCTGGTATAGACGTGGACGGTCTTGCCCGCCGCCTCCAGCGCCGCGCGCAGGAAGGCGCAGGTCGACCCCTTGCCGTTGGTGCCGGCGACATGGATCACTGGCGGCAGCGCCTGCTGCGGATCGTCGAGCCGCGCGAGCAGCCGCGTGATCCGGTCGAGCCCCAGCACGTCGGCCCCCGGGCCGAGTGCCATCAGGCGGTCGAGCTGGAACTGTACGGCGGGGTCGGCGGAACGGGCATGGTCGGGCATGGCAGCGCCCTTAGCGCCGCTTGGCGCCGCCGTCGCGGGGGAAGTGGCGCCGGCTCGCGTCGAGGAGCCGACGCCCGCGGATCACGCCGCCTGCTTGTTGCCCGCGCACAGGAAGTCGATCAGCTCGGCCAGCGTGCTGCGCAGTTCCTTGCGGTGCGTGACCATGTCGATCAGGCCATGGTCGCGATAATATTCCGACGTCTGGAAATCGTCCGGCAGCTTCTCGCGGATCGTGCTCTCGATCACGCGGCGGCCGGTGAAGGCAAGCGTCGCCTTCGGCTCGGCGATCTGCACGTCGCCCAGCATCGCATAGGCCGCCATCACCCCGCCCGAGGTCGGGTCGGTGAGCACGACGATGTACGGCAGGCCCGCATCATGCAGCATCTCGATGGCGACGGTAGTGCGGGGCATCTGCATCAGGCTGAGGATGCCTTCCTGCATGCGCGCGCCGCCCGATGCGGTGAAGACGATGAACGGGCAGTTCTGCTCGATCGCCTTTTCCACGCCGGCGATGAACGCCTCGCCCACGGCCTGGCCCATCGATCCGCCCATGAAGCCGAAGTTCTGGACGCCCACCACGGCCTTGTGGCCGTCGATGGTGCCCAGCGCGTTAATCCACGCATCGCTGTCACCGGTGCTGGCGCGCGCGGCCTTCAGTCGGTCGGCATAGCGCTTGGAGTCCCGGAACTTGAGCGGGTCCTCCGGCACGGTCGGGCTCGGCAGCGTCTCGCAGCTGCCCTCGTCGAACAGATAGGCGAACCGCTCCTTGGGGCCGATGCGCTCGTGATGGTCGCACATCGGGCAGACATACTGGTTCTCCTCCAATTCCTTGGTGAAGACCATCTGCCCGCAGCCCTTGCACTTGTGCCACAGGTTATCGGGCGTCTGGCGCGGGGCGACGAAGGGGAGCGCGTTGCGAACGCGGGTAATCCAGCTCATGCAAGTTCCTTCCGGGCGCTCGCCAGCGCGGCGGCGAGCGACTGAATATAGGTGCGCACCGGCTCCGCGGCAGCGGTGCCGTGTACGCCGACGATCTCCACGATCGCCGATCCGACCACCACGCCGTCGGCCACGCCGCCGATCGCGGCAGCCTGTTCGGGCGTGCGGACGCCGAAGCCCACCGCGATCGGCAGGTCGGTCGATTGCTTCAGCCGCGCCACCGCCTCGTCGATCGAGGCCTGCGCCGCCTGCTGCTTGCCGGTGATGCCGGCGACGGACACGTAGTAGAGGAAGCCACCGGCGCCATCGAGCACCGCGGGCAGTCGCGCCACGTCAGTGGTGGGGGTGGCGAGCCGGATCGGCGCGATGCCGCGCGCGCGCAGCGCCACGCCCAGGCTGTCGTCCTCTTCCGGCGGGATGTCGACGCAGATCACGCCGTCCACGCCCGCATCCGCTGCCGCTTCCGCGAACCAGTCGGCACTGCGGCGGACCATCGGGTTGGCATAGCCCATCAGCACCAGCGGCACGTCGGCGTGCCGGCTGCGGAACTCGCGGACGATCGCCAGGATGTCGGCAGTCGTCGTGCCCGCGCCCAGGCTGCGGATGTTGGCCAGCTGGATCGCCGGCCCGTCCGCCATCGGATCGGTGAACGGCATGCCGAGCTCGATCACGTCGGCGCCGCCCGCAACCAGCGCGTCCAGGATCGCGCCCGTCGCCTGCGGGTTCGGATCGCCCGCTGTCACGAAGGTGACCAGCGCCGCGCGCCCCTGCTCGCGGCAGCGCGCGAAGGTGTCGGCAATGCGGCTCATATCGCGACCCCAAGGGCGGCCGCG
Organism: Sphingomonas sp. ACRSK; assembly: GCF_022346685.1. Lineage (NCBI taxonomy): Bacteria > Pseudomonadati > Pseudomonadota > Alphaproteobacteria > Sphingomonadales > Sphingomonadaceae > Sphingomonas > Sphingomonas sp. ACRSK. The sequence continues at coordinate 77,199 of NZ_JAKRNR010000002.1, forward strand.
ACCGTGAAGATGTCCTTGTCGCCGCGCCCGCACAGGTTTGCGAGGATGATCTGGTCTTCCCGCATTTCTCGTGCCTTGCGCGACACTGCTGCGATCGCATGCGAAGGTTCGAGCGCGGGGATGATGCCCTCGGTCCGGCACAGCAGCTGGAAGGCGTCAAGCGCTTCCACGTCCGTCACCGCCTCATACTTCACGCGGCCGATCTCGTGCAGCCAGCTGTGCTCCGGGCCGATGCCCGGATAATCGAGTCCTGCCGAGATCGAGTGCGCCTCGGCGATCTGGCCGTCCTCGTCCTGCAGCAGGTACGTCTTGTTGCCGTGCAGGATACCCGGTGCGCCGCCCGCCAAGCTTGCGGCATGCTGCTTGTCCAGGCCATGGCCCGCCGCCTCGATGCCGAGCATCGCCACCTCGGCGTCGTCCAGGAACGGGTGGAACAGCCCGATCGCGTTGGAGCCGCCACCGATCGCCGCCACCAGCAGGTCGGGCAGGCGGTTGATGCGCGACAGCATCTGCGCGCGCGCCTCGCGCCCGATCACCGACTGGAAGTCGCGAACCAGCTCCGGGTAGGGGTGGGGGCCGGCCGCGGTGCCGATGATGTAGAAGGTGTCGTGAACGTTCGCGACCCAATCGCGCAGCGCCTCGTTCATCGCGTCCTTCAGCGTCGCCGCCCCGCTCGCCACCGGGCGGACTTCCGCGCCCAGCAGCTTCATGCGGAACACGTTCGGCTGCTGCCGCTCGACGTCCTTGGCGCCCATGAAGATGGTGCAGGGCAGGCCGAAGCGCGCACACACCGTCGCGGTCGCGACGCCGTGCTGGCCCGCGCCGGTTTCGGCGATGATGCGGGTCTTGCCCATCCGCATCGCGAGCAGGATCTGGCCGATGCAGTTGTTGATCTTGTGCGCGCCCGTGTGGTTGAGCTCGTCGCGCTTGAACCACACCTGCGCGCCCATGCCGGGCTCCGCGTTCTCGCGCAGCGTCTCGGTCAGCCGCTCGGCATAGTAGAGCGGGCTGGGGCGGCCGACATAATGTTCGAGCAGGTCGTCGAACTGGGCCTGGAACGCTGGATCGGCCTTGGCCGCGCGATATTCGCGCTCCAGATCCAGGATCAGCGGCATCAGCGTCTCGGCGACATAGCGGCCGCCGAACTGGCCGAAATGGCCGCGCTCGTCGGGCTGGGCGCGGAAGGTGTTGGGCGCATTCATGGCCCCGGCTTTAGCAGCGGCGGGGACGCCCTCAACCCCTTTCCGCGCGCGCGCCACTCTCAGACGCGGGTGACGGCCCCCAGGAAGGCGCCGATCCGCGCCGGATCCTTGACCCCGGGCGCCTCCTCGACCCCGGACGAGACGTCGACCAGCGGTGCGCCGGTACGCGCGATCGCCTCGGTCACGTTCGCCGGATCGAGCCCGCCCGACAAGGCCCAGGGCAGCGGGTGCCGGAACCCGTCGAGCAGCGTCCAGTCGAAGCGTAGCCCCATGCCCCCCGGCAGTGCCGCGCCCGGCGGCGTCTTCGCATCATAGAGGATGCGATCCGCCGCCCCGGCATAGCTGCGCGCCGCGTCCAGGTCGGCGCGGGTCTTCACCGCCAACGCCGCCCAGGTGTCCCGGCGCAAGCGGCTGCGGATCGCCGCCACGCGTTCGGGCGCGGTTTTGTGCAACTGGATCGAGTCGAGCCGCCCCGCCGCCACCGCTGCGTCGAGCAGCGCGTCGTCCGGATCGACGAACACGCCCACGCGCCGCACCTGGCCCGGCACTCGCGCGGCGAGCCCCGCCGCCAGGTCCAGCCCGACGTTGCGGGGGGAGGGCGGGAAGAACACGAAGCCGACGTGGCTCGCGCCTCCGGCCACGGCCGCATCGAGCGTGGCGGGCGTCGAGAGGCCGCAAATCTTGGCGGAAACTGGCATGCCAGCCCGATAGAACAGCCGGGCGGCAGGCGCGAGGGGAAAGCACATGCGCTCGCCCTTCCGGATATCGAGCGGCAGGCGCCGCAACAAGCCGACGCTCAGCGCTGCGCCGAATGCTCCTTGGGGCCTGCCGTCGGGGCTCGCCGGGCTTGCCTGTCGGGGGCACGGCAGATTCGCCGCACCGGCTGACAGGCGATGCCGATGTTGGAGCATTGCTGCCGCCCCGCGACGGTGGTGCAGGCACGGCACTGCTGCTGCACCTCTACGCAGCTTTGCGGGCTCGCAAGGAGCGCAAGGGCGACTGCCAACATGGTCCGAGGCTGCGCCTCGACGGTCTGGCTGTCAACCAGGCGGAAACAGCCCGCCGCCGCGATGGTGTTCGCCCGGGAGGGGGAAGCTTAGAGCGTCGCGCCGATCGCGCGTGCTGCCTCGTCCGGGTCTTCCGCCTGGGTGATGGGCCGCCCGATCACCAGGATCGAGGCGCCGGAGTCGAGCGCGGCGCGCGGGGTGACCACCCGCTTCTGGTCGCCGACCTTGCCCTGCGCCGGACGCACGCCCGGCACCACGAAAAAGCCGTCGCGCCATGCGGCACGCGCTGCGCGCACCTCCTCGCCCGAACAGACGATGCCGTCGACACCCGCGGACTTGGCGAGTTCCGCCAGCCGCACGACCTGTTCGTGCGGGTCCGGGGACAGGCCGATCGAGCGCAGGTCGTCGCTGTCCAGGCTGGTGAGCATCGTCACCGCCACCACCTTGGTACCCGTCGGCGCTGCCGCCTTGGCATCCTCCAGCATCGCCCGGCCGCCGGCGGCATGGACGGTCAGGATTGCGGGCTTGATCGGCCCCAGCGCCTGGATCGCCTTGGCGACCGTATTCGGGATGTCGTGGAACTTCAGGTCCAGAAAGATCGGCAGGCCGATGTCCGCCATTTCGCGGACACCCTGGCGGCCGTTCGCCATGAAGAATTCCAGCCCCAGCTTGATGCCGCCGACGTGGCGCTGGACGCGCTTTGCCAGCGCCTTGGCACGTTCGAGATCGGGAGTATCGAGAGCGACGTAGATCGGAGAGGTCATGAACGGTCCTGGATAATCGTGCCCGGGGCGCCCGGCGTGATCGGGTGCTCGCCCAGCGCGTTGTCGGTCACCGGCGCGTCCACGGCATGGACCGGGGTCACGGCCGGGGCCGGCACTACACGCGCGGCAGGCAGGTCGCCCGGCGCCAGCGTGGCGGGCGGCGTCGCCTGAGCCGCACGCAGGTCCGCCAGCGCCCGCTCGGTCGCGGCGATACGCTGACGCGCCCGCCACCGCACCGTCACCAGCGACAGATAGGCGGGCACGAAGCCCAGCAGGAAGGTGACGATCAGCAGCAGCGGCAGGTTCACGTCCGCCACGACGCTGCCCCACAGGCGGACGGGCACCATCGTCATGTTGTTGAGGCTGAAGGCCACCACGACCCCGACGAGCAGCGCCCAGAACAGGGTTTTCAGGAATTGCATGGCCGTGCCCCTATGGTTTGCGGTCGCCGCCTGCTTAGGCGGGGAGCGCCGCGCGGGCAAGGGAGGGTCTGGAGCGGCGCTTCAGGCCCGCTCCACCACCGCCCAGATCGGCAGGTGGTCGGAGGCGGTGCGCGCCGCCGCCGTGTCATGGACGCCGGCGTCCACGATCTGCAGTTCGGGGGAGGCCATGATCCGGTCGAGCTTGCCCACCGGTCGGCGCGCGTGGAAGCTCGGGCCGGTCGCGGCGAACCGGTGGTGCCGCGCAAAGTCGCGCAGGCAGCCCGACGCTGCGCTCCATTCGTTGAGATCGCCCATCAGCACCGTCGGCATCGCGCGCGCTGCGCTGTCACAATGGCTCAGGATCGCCGCCGCCTGCTTGCGTCGCCACAGGCCCGACAGGTCCAGGTGCATGCCGACCGCGCGCAGCAGCATCCCGCCGATGCGGAGATCGGCCGACACGGCCCCGCGCGGCTCCAGCGCGGGCAGCTCGATCCGCTCGCAATCCAGCACCTGCGCCGACTTGCGGATCAGCAGCGCATTGCCGTGCCAACCCATGCTCTGCGCGCGTGCCGCCAAGGGAACGGCACGCCAGTCGGTATGCTCCTCCAGCATATGTTCGGGGATCACGCCCATGCGCTGACCGAAGCGGCGGTCGCATTCCTGCAGGGCGATCACGTCCGCATCGATCTCGCGCAGCACCTCCAGCGTGCGCTCCGGCCGGCGGCGCCGATCGGTGCCCAGAGCCTTGCGCATGTTGTAGCTGGCGATCTTGATCATCCGGGGTGCCTGTTGGGGAAAGCGCTGGAAGGGATGGGGAAACAAGTGCGGCGGCGCCGAACTGGTTCCGCGTCCGAAAGGATTCAGGCGGCTTGGCCGCTTATCCGCGCGGCAGGGTGATGGTGGCGAGCAGGCCGCCGCCGTCGCGATTGGCGAGCGCGATCTCGCCGCCGGCATCGCCGACGATCGCCTGCGCGAGCGCCAGGCCCAGGCCGATGCCGCCGGTCTCGCGGTTGCGCGACGTCTCCAGCCGGGTGAACGGCTGGAACACTCGGGCGATCTGGTCCGGCGGGATGCCGGGGCCGCGGTCGGCTACCTCGATGCGCACGCGCGCCGGATCGGCCACCAGCCGCACCTCCGCGCCGCCCGCATACTTGACCGCATTCTCGATCAGGTTGCGGATCGCGCGCCGCATCAGCGTCGGCCGCAGGCGCAGCCGCTGGCGCTCCGCCTCCTCGAACGAAACGTCGGCACCCAGGTCGCGGAAGTCCTCGACCACCGCGTCCACCAGCGCCGCCAGGTCCACCTGCGTCTCGGGTTCGCTGGGGCGTCCCAGGCGCGCGAGCGACAGGATGTCCTCCAGCGTGCGGTTCATCTCGTCGATGGTCTCGGCCATGCGCGCGCGGTCGGCGTCATCCTCGACCGATTCGATGCGGACGCGGAGCGCCGCGAGCGGCGTGCGCAGGTCGTGCCCGATCGCACCCAGCATCCGGTCCTTTTCCTCCAGCATGCCGCTCACGCGCACGCTCATGCCGTTGAAGGCGGCGATCACCGCGCGCACGTCCCCCGGCCCGGATTCTTCCACCGTGTTCGCCGCCGATCCGGGGCGATAGTCATGCGCCGCCTGCGCCAGTGCCCGCAGCGGCTTGGAAATGCGGCGCCCGATCCACAGCACCGGCAGCAGCACGAAGCCATAGAGGATCAGCGTCTGTGCCACGAGCTGCCACACCAGCCCCTGCTGGGTGTTCGGCCAGGGCGTCTCCAGCACCAGCCAGCCGTGGCCGGGGATCTCGGCCGCCACCTTCAGCGTGGCGCCGAAACGCCGAAGGCGCTCGGCGTGGACCCGGTCCATCCGGCGCACGACGGGGCTGTCCGGATCGACCAGCCGGATCTCCGTCTCGATGCGGCCGACCTGGAGCCCAGCGTCGGCAAAGGCGCTGCGAACCGCCGCCTCGAACTCGCCGTCGCTGGGTTCCTGGTGGGTCAGCGGGTTGTCCGGCACCAGTCGCACGGCGCGCGGGCGGTCCCGATCGGGTCCGCGCGGGTCCACGGGCCGGCCGCCGCGCAGGCGCTCCGCCGCGTCCACCATGCGGGTCACGGCGGGCACCGTCACCTGCGCGAAGCGCACGGCGCGCCGCTCGCGCAGCAGCATGCCGAAGTTGATCGCCTGCGCGACGAACAGCGCGATCGCGACCAGCAGCGCAATCTGGCCGGAGAGGCTGCGGGGCCACAGCCGGTTCAAAGCCGGGTGACCTCGCTGGCCAGCGTATAGCCGCCGCCCCAGACGGTCTTGATGATCTCGGGGTTCTTGGGGTCGGTCTCGATCTTCTTGCGCAGGCGGCTGATCTGGTTGTCGATGGCGCGATCGAACGCCGCCGCCTCGCGCCCCTGGGTCAGGTCGAGCAACTGGTCGCGGGTCAGCACCTGGCGCGGCCGTGTCACCAGCGCGTGGAGCAAGTTGTACTCGCCCGTCGACAGGGGCACCGACACGCCCTCGCGGTCGACCAGGCTGCGCTCGCCGCTCTTCAGCACCCAGCCGGCAAAGGCGAAGGAGCCGCTTTCCGGCGCATGCTGGCGCACGCCACCGGCGGCCAGGCGCCGCAGCACCACCTTGATCCGCGCCGCCAGTTCGCGCGGGGAGAACGGCTTCACGACATAATCGTCGGCGCCCATCTCCAGCCCGACGATGCGGTCGGTCTCCTCGGCGCGTGCGGTCAGCAGGATCACGGGGGTGTCGCTGGTCTCGCGGATATGGCGGCACAGCGACAGCCCGTCCTCGCCCGGCATCATGATGTCGAGCACGACGAGGTCGATCGCGTACGCCGCCATCCGAGCACGTGCGCCCTCCGCGTCGCCCGCTTGCGTCACGCGAAAGCCCTGCTTGGTCAGATACTGGGCAAGCGGCTCCCGGATCGAGCGTTCGTCGTCGACCAGCAGCAGGTGGGGAATATCGGCCATGGAAAGGGGACCTATCACACTCCCCGGCCGGCGACAGCCGGGCGGAAAGCGCCGGGCGGCGTGGCACCGCCCGGCGGGGAACGTCAGTCGTTTGCGCTTTCGGCGGGTGCCGGCGGGGCGTGACGGCCCGAGCGCGCCTTCATCCGCTCGCGCAGCGCGTTCTGCTCGGCGGCGTCGATACGGCCGTCGCGGTTGGCGTCCATCCGCTCGAAGCGCGTGGTTGCCGCGGCGCGGAACTCCTCGCGGCTGATCGTGCCATCCTTGTTGGCGTCGACGCGCGCCAGCATCCGCTCGCCCATGCCGCCGCGCCGGTGCATGCCCGGTGCAGGCTTGCCGGCCGGGGCCTTGGCATCGGCCGAGGCCGGGGCATTTCCGCCGCCACGACGGTGCGGCGGGCGCATCTCGGTCGCGTCGACCTTGCCGTCCTTGTTCTGGTCCATGCGCGCGAACTGGACGTCGGCGGCTGCCAGCGCCTCCTCGCGGGTGAGGACGCCATCCTTGTTGGCGTCGATCATGGCCATCGGGCCGGCGCGGCGCGGTGCCGGGGTGTCCTGCTGGCCCGCCTGGGCGACGCCGGTCAGCATGGTGGCGCCCAGCGCTGCCGCAACTACGAACTTCTTCATGCGAAAAACCTCTGCATTGCTTGCCGGGGCAGGGTGCCGCGGCGATGGCTCCTTATCTGGCCCCGGCCTGTCGCACCGGTATGTCGCGCGACCGGAAAACTGTCGCAAATTGTCCCGGCACTCAGTCCCGCTTCGCCGTCTGGCCGAACAGGTTGCGACGCGCTTCCTCCGTCATCTCCCCACCGCTCGCGTTCACCGTCTCGCCGAGCGCATAGGCGCGCTCGGTCGCAGCCCGCGTGCGGATCGCCTCGAACCAGCGCTGGACGTTGGGGAAGTCGGCCAGATCCTGGCCCTGCGCCTCATGCGGCACGATCCAGGGATAGGCCGCCATGTCGGCGATCGAATAGTCGCCGGCGATGAACGCGCGTCCTTCCAGCCGCCGGTCAAGGACGCCGTACAAGCGGTTGGTTTCCTTGAGGTAGCGCTCGATAGCGTAAGGGATTTTCTCGGGCGCATAGCGGTTGAAATGATGGTTCTGCCCCAGCATCGGGCCGAGCCCGCCCATCTGCCACATCAGCCATTGCGTCTGCTCGACGCGGGTGCGCAGGTCCGGCCCCAGGAAGCGGCCGGTCTTCTCCGCCAGATAGAGCAGGATCGCGCCGGATTCGAAGATGCTGATCGGTTCGCCGCCGTCGGTCGGCTCGTCGTCGACGATCGCAGGCATGCGGTTGTTGGGCGCGATCTTCAGGAAGTCGGGCGCGAACTGCTCGCCCTTGCCGATGTTCACCGGATGGATGGTGTAGGGGAGGCCGGTCTCCTCCAGGAACAGCGTGATCTTGTGGCCGTTCGGGGTCGGCCAATAGTGGAGATGGATCATCGGCAGGGCTCCTTGTTTCGGTGCGGAGACATGGGCGGGCGGGCTGGCACGCGCAAGGCGAGGGAACGCGCACAGGCCGTGCGCGTATGGTTCCCAGGCGCGGCGGAGACGGTCGCGCGCGGCAAGGGGAGAGCGCGATGGCGAACGGCAGCCCGGCAGCAGGGGCGCAGCCCTCACCCTTGCGGTCCTGGCGCGGAGGGCGCGCATGACCACCCACGACACCTCGCAGATGCTGGGGACCCGGCCGGCCGACGACCTCGGTGGCGCCGCGCTCGCTGAGTGGATGGTGCAGGCGGTCGACGGGTTCGAAGGGCCGCTCGCCTATGTCCGCTTCGCCGGAGGGCGCCGCAACCGCACCTACCGCATCGACACGCCCGAGCGCGCCTATGTGCTCCGCCGCCGCCCGTCCGAGCCGCAGGGGGCTATCCATCCGCTCGAGCGCGAGTTCGGCCTGCTCCAGGCGCTGCAGCCGACCGGCTTTCCCGCGCCCCGTCCGCTCGCGCTCTGCACCGATGCCTCCGTGCTCGGCGAGCCCTTCTACGTGATGCAACTTGTGGAGGGTCGCACCCTCTGGGACGAGACCATGCCCGGCATGACGCCCGCCCATCGCCGGGAACATTACGATGCCTGGATCGACGCGCTCGCGGCGCTCCATGCGATCGACCCGGCGCCGCTCGCCTTGGACGCCATCGGCTTCACCGAATGCCGGCTCGGCCGGAAGCTCGGCCATTGGACCGCCAAGCCGCACGCCCGCGCGACGCCCGAACTCGCCCGCCTTGCCGACTGGCTCCCAGCCGCGCTTCCGGACCATACGGTGCCCGCGATCGTCCACGGCGACTTCCGCCTCCAGAACCTCCTTTTCTCGCAGGAGGGCGTCCGCGTGGCCGCGGTCCTCGACTGGGACCAGGCCGGCGTCGGCGACCCGCGCATCGACCTTGCCTATGTGCTCGCGCGCTGGGTGAGCGGCACGGAGCTGCATCCGGGCCTCGACGAACGCGCCGGCCCCGAAAGCGGCATCCCCTCGGCAGACGAGATGGTGGCACGCTATTGCCACGCGAGCGGACGGGGAGCAGGCGCAGCCCTCGACTGGCACCTCGCCTACACGCTCTTCCGCCTCGCGATCTTGGAGCAGGAAGAGGCCCCCGCCCACAGCGCAACCCTGGCCGCCACCGCCTGGACCTACGCCCAGCGCGCCGGGGCATAAGGGCCGCTTTCCCACCCGATCGATCCCGTACCCCGGCGAAGGCCGGGGCCCAGTTGGGAAGGCGGCAGTGATGTCGGCCGCTTTCCCCCGTGCTCCTGCGAAGACAGGAGCCCAGGGTTCCAAGCACCGCAAGTCGTTGCTCTGCTTGGCCGTCACCCCCGCTTGCGGATCAGCCCTTCCTGCGCGACGCTCGCCACCAGCCGCCCGTCGCGCGTGAAGATGCGCCCGCGGTTGAACCCGCGCCCGTTGCCCGCCCAGGGGCTGTCGGTCGTGTAGAGCAGCCAGTCGTCGAACCGGAACGGCTCGTGCAGCCACAGCGCGTGGTCCAGGCTCGCCGTCTGCATGCGCGGATCGCCCAGCCGTACCGAGTGCGGCATCATCGACGTGCCGAGCAGCAGCATGTCGCTGGCATAGGCGAGCACCGCCCGGTGCAGCGCGGGATCGTCGGGCAGGGGAGCGACCGTGCGGAACCAGCTGTGCTGCACCGGAGGCCGCGGCTCGGAGCGCAGCCAGTCGCCCGGCGCCACCGGCCGCATCTCGATCGGCCGCGGCTGGGCGAGGAACTTGCGCACCGGGTCCGACAGCTCGCCTGCCATCTCCGCCTGGACCTGCGCTTCGGAGCCCAGCGCCTCCGGCGGCGGCACGTCTGGCATCGCGTCCTGATGGTGCAGCCCTTCCTCCTGGTGCTGGAAGGAAGCGGCGAGCACCAGGATCGGCTGCCCGCGCTGCAACGCCATCACCCGCCGCGTGGCGAAGCTCCGCCCGTCGAAGTCGCGGGTCACGCGGAAGATGATCGGATGCTCGGCATCGCCTGCGCGCATGAAATAGGCGTGGAGCGAGTGGGCGATCTTGTCCTCGACGGAGCGCTGCGCCGCCTGGAGCGCCTGGCCGATCACCTGGCCGCCGAATACGCGCCCGCGCCCGCCGGGCAGCCGCGCGCCCCGGTACAGGTCCGTGTCCAGTTCCTCCAGGTCGAGCAGCGCGGTCAGCGTCTCGACCAGCCGTTCCGGGGTGTACGTCATGGGAATAGTCGTTCCTTCGATCCGATCGCACCAATAGGCACACGCTTTACGTATTCGGCAAGCACTATCCGCCCGGCTTGACGACGACGGCTGCCGGGGCTTGAAGCCGCGCCGTGGGCACGCACCAACCGATCGAACCACCGCCTGGCTCCGCCTGGCCCGCCTGCACCCTGGCAGAGGCGACCGCGCGGCTCACCGCACCCGGCGCGCGGTACGAGATAGAGACGGTGACGATACGCGGCGTGCCGACCCGCACCTGGATGCACGCACCCCGCAGCCTTGCGGCGCTCGCCCAGGCCTCGCGCGCGCATGGCGACCGCCTGTTCCTGATCCACGAGGAGGAGCGCGTCACCTTCGAGGCGAGCTATCGCGCGGTCGCTACGCTCGCCGCAGCCCTCGCCGCGCGCGGCATCGCCAAGGGCGACCGAGTTGCGATCGCGATGCGCAACCGCCCGCAATGGCCGATCGCGCTGATGGCGATCGCGAGCCTGGGCGCCATCGCCGTGCCGCTCAACGCCTGGTGGACCGGCGGCGAACTCGCCTTCGCGTTGGCCGACACCGGTGCCCGCCTGCTGATCGCCGACGCGCGCCGCCACGAACGGCTGCTCGACCACTATGCGGAGTTGCCGGCGCTGGAGGCGGTGCTGGTCTCCGGCTGGCAGGACCCGCTTCCTGACCATGCGGAACCGCTTGAGGCCCTGATCGGGAGCCCCGATGATTGGGCAGACCTTCCCGAGGTCGCGTTCCCAGAGGCAGACGTCGCCCCCGACGATCCCGTCACCATCTTCTACACCAGCGGCACCACCGGCGGGCCCAAGGGTGCGGTCGGCACCCACCGCAACCTGATGAGCAACATCCTCTCGTCGGGCTTCGTCTCCGCCCGCACGCTGTTGCGCCGCGGGTCTCCGCTGCCGGAACGCGCCGCGCCGCAAACCGTTCTGCTGCCGATCCCGCTCTTCCACGTCACCGCGTGCAGCGCCTTCCTCATGATCGCGATCGCCACCGGCGGCACCATCGTGCTGATGCGGAAATGGGATCCCGCCGCCGCCATGGCCCTGATCGAGCGGGAGCGGATCGAGGCGATCGGCGGCGTCCCCGCCATCGCCTGGCAGCTGCTCGAGCATCCTGACCGCCCTGCGCACGACCTCTCCTCGCTCGTCCGCATCGCCTATGGCGGCGCGCCGGCCGCGCCCGCGCTTGCCCGCCGCATCCACGCGGAGTTCGGCGCGATGCCCAGCAACGGCTGGGGCATGACCGAGACGATGGCGACGGTCGCCAGCAACGCCGCCGAGGATTATCTCGCCCGGCCGACCAGCTGCGGCCCGCCGGTCGCGACCGCCGACCTCAAGATCCTCTGCCATGAAACCGGCGAGCCGCTTCCGCACGGCCAAGTCGGCGAACTCTGGGCACGCGGGCCGATGGTGGTGCAGGGCTATTGGAACCGGCCGCAGGAAACCGCCGCCAGCTTCGTGAAAGGCTGGGTCCGCACCGGCGATCTCGCCCGCCTGGACGCGGACGGCTTCTGCCACATCGTCGATCGGCTGAAGGACGTGGTGATCCGCGGCGGCGAGAACATCTACGCGGCCGAGGTGGAGGACGTGCTCTACGCGCACCCGGCGGTCACCGACTGCGCCCTGATCGGCATCCCCCACCGCACGCTCGGCGAACAGCCGGCGGCCGTCGTCCATCTCGCGCCGGGTACGCAGGCCGACGAGGCCGAACTGCAAGCCTGGGTCGGCGCGCGGCTCGCGGCCTTCAAGGTGCCGGTCGCGATCCGCTTCGTCGAGGCCACGCTCCCCCGCAACCCGAACGGCAAGATCCTGAAGCAAACGCTCCGAGAGATGTTCGCCCCCAAGCGCTGACGCCACCGTGCTCCTGCGCAGGCAGGAGCCCAGGGTCAGGAATGCGGTTGTCCGCGACCCGAGGTTCCCGCCTCCGCGGGAGCACCGCAGCTTGGAAGCACCTCAATCTTCGATCTCGTACCCCGGCGAAGGCCGGGGCCCAGTCGGGATGGCCTCGGCAGCTAAGGAGCAACGACCCCGCCCGGTTCGGGCGTGCCTACGCCCGGCTAGACCGCGCCAGCGACACCAGCACCCAAAACCCTAGCAGCGTCAGCACCGCCGTCAGCGCCGCAAGCGCATGCCATCCGCCATGCTCCCAGAACCAGCCGCCCAGCGTCCCGGTCACGCTCGACCCGACATAGTAGAACAGCAGGTACAGCGATGCCGCATGCCCCTTGGCCCCCTGCGCCACGCGCCCGACCCAGCCGCTCGCGACCGAATGGCCGATGAAGAAGCCGATCGTCAGCAGCGTGATGCCGGCCACGATCCACTCCAGGCTCGCCGACAGGGTCAGGGCGATCCCGGCGAGCAGCAACGCCAGCCCCACGCCCAGCGTCCGCGCGCGGCCATGCCGGTCCGCCAGCCGCCCCGCGCTGGAGGAGGCGACCATCCCCAGCGCATAGGTCAGGAAGATCATGCTGCTCGCCGTCTGCCCCAGGTGATAGGGCGCGGCTGCCAGCCGGAAGCCCGCATAGTTGAACAGCGCCACGAACACGCTCATCAGCAGGAAGGCGAGGGTGAACAGCCGCAGCAGCCGCGGGTCGCGCAGATGCGTTCCCCACGTACTGAGGTGAAAGCGAAGGTCAAAGCCCCGCACCACCGCGAAGTTGCGCGATGCCGGCAACAGGAGCGCAAAGCCCACCGCCGCCGCTAGGTCGAGCCCGCCCAGCAACCCCATTGCCCCGCGCCAGCTCGCAAGGTCCGTCGCCAGCCCCATGCCGACGCGCCCCATCATCCCGCCAAAGGCGGTACCCGCGACATAGAGGCCCATGGCGCGCCCCAGGTGGGCGGGCTCGATCTCCTCGGCCAGATAGGCCATCGCCACCGCCGGCACGCCGCCCAGCACGAGCCCCACCAGCGCGCGCGCCGCGAGCAGCAGGGAGAAGCTCGGCGTCAGCGCCGCGGCAAGGTTGAGCACGGCCGCTCCCGCCATCGACGCGAACATCAGCCCGCGCCTGGGCACCATCTGTGAAAAGGCGCCCGCCACGAAGATCGCCAGCGCCAGCAGGCCGGTGGTCAGCGACAGCGCCAGCGATGCAATCCCCGGCGCCACGCCGAAATCGCGCGCGAACTCCGGCAGCAGCGGCTGCACGCAGTAGATCAGCGAAAAGGTGGCGAACCCGGCAAGGAACAGCGCCAGGCTGATGCGGCGGTAAGCCGGCGTCCCATATGCCGTCCATTGCGGCTGGCGGGGCGGGTCGGTGTCGGGCGCTTCCAGAAGAACGGTATCGGTCACGCCCGCCATGTGGGCCGGCCCGGCCCCTCTGTCCAATCTGAGCTGCGGATCAGCCGGCCTCAGCCCGCATAGGGATCGTAGCTGCCAAACGTCCAGGCGTTCCCCTCGGGATCGCGGGCGCTGTAGCTGCGGCCGCCATAGGGCTGGTCCTCGGGCGGCAGGAAGATCTCGGCACCCGCAGCCGCAGCCGTCGCGGCATGGCCGTCCACATCGTCCACCACCAGGTAGAGCGACTGGGTCACGCAGCCCGCCTCGGCAGCCGTGCGCATGCGCGCCGCCTGTGCAAAGGGCGTGTCGATCGCAGACGACACCATGATCATCTGCCCCGCCCACACCAGCTCGGCATGGTCCACTCGGGAGGTGTCCACGTCGCTGTATACGGCATGGCGCACAAAGCCGAAGGCCGTGCACAGGAAGTCGATCGCCCTCATGGCATCGGCATAGCGCAGCACCGGGATCAAGGCAGGACGCACCGTCATCGCGACTCTCCTCGAAAGCGGGCGCAGGCCCGCCTCGGACGCGATGCTACGCCTCTTCCTGGCTGCTACGCCAGCGTCTCGTCGTCCCGATACTTGATCTGGAGGTAGCGGTTGCGCGTCGCCAGGCTGTCCAGGTCGCCCTGCGCCAATTGGCGGCTCATGTCGGCGATCTCCTCGTCGATCAGCTTCAGCCCCTCGACCAGCTGGTCGTCGGGGGTGCGGCCGTTGCGCTCCACCCGGCGCAGCGGCTCGGGCACGCGCTGGTAGCCGCGCACCAGCTCGGGCAGCTGCTCGCCCACCAGCTTGCGCACCTCGGCCGCGGCCGGCTCGCGCTCGTCGAGCGCCCCCAGCTGCTGGCTGAGCGTATCGAGCCGCACGCCGATCGAGTCGGTCAGCGTACGTGCCGGCGCGGGCAGGGCAGGGCGCTGCGTCTCCAGCCAGCGCTCGGTCTGCTGCGGCAATGCCTTTAGCGGCGCGGTCGCGAACGTCTCGGGCGTGGCCGCCTTCACGACCGGGAAGATCGCGAACAGCGCGGTGGCGGCGATGAGCAGCGCCATCACCAGCATCGCCCCGCCGATCCCCAGCGGCACGAACCAGCCGACCACCAGCGCCCCGATCAGGATCGCGAGGTCGGCCGCGGCGATGCGGCCCAGCCGCCGCAGCACCTCGGCCTCGCGCCTGCGCTTCACGCGCTGCGCGCTGCCGCGATAGCGATCGCGCGATCGCTCCAGCACTTCGGTCGATCGGGCGATCTGGTGGTCGACTTCGCTCTGCATGGCGGTTCCTTACAGCGCCTCGAGCTTGAAGGTCTCGCCGCCGCCGCCGGCGTTCTGCGCGGCGCCTTCGGCCCGGGCGATATAGCCCTTCGACCGCTCGACCTCGTTGGACAGCGTGTTGACCGTCGTCTTCATGCTGTCGAGCGCCTTCAGCTTGAACACGTCGATCGCGTCCATCGTGTCATAGATGTTCTGGAACGCGCGCTGCAGCGTCTCGACCGGGATGGTGGAGGCCGCCGCCTGCTCGTGGATCTGCGCGGTCTGCGACTTGAGCAGCTTGCCCGTCGAATCGATGATGTTCGCGGTCGTGGTGTTGAGCGCGGTGATCTGTTCGAGCACCAGCTTCTGGTTGGTGAGCGCCTGCGCCACCGTCACCGCCGTGCGCAGCGCGCCGACCGTGGTGGTAGAGGCGCGGTCGACGCCCTTCACCAGCTCGACGTTGTTCTTCTTGACCAGGTCGAGCGCCAGATAGCCCTGCACCGTCACCGCCATTTGCGTCAGCAGATCCTGGGTACGCTGGCGCACGTAGAACAGCGCCGTCTCGCGGATCGCCTTGGCCTTGGCCGGATCGGTGTGGTCCAGGTCGTTGGCGCGATCCTCCAGCTTGCGATCCATCTCCTTGGACAGATAGATCATCTGCTCCAGCCGGCCCATCGCGGCCCACAGGTTCTGCCGCTCCACGTCGATCGCGGCATTGTCCATCAGCAGCTCGTCCTTGCCGGACTGCAGGCTCTTCAGGATCTGCGCGATGTGGGTCTGCGAGCTTTTGTAGCTGTCGAAATAGTCGCGCATCTTGTTGCCGAACGGCAGGATGCCGAACAGCTTCTTCGGCGCCAGCAGATTGCCCTGCTTGCCGGGATCCAGGTCCTCGATCGTGCGGCGCAGCTGGGCGAGGTCGGCACCGACGCCGTGCTCGCGGTCCATCGCCTTCACCGGCCGGTCCAGGAAGCGGTTTGACTGGCCCGCCGCCTCGCGGATCTCGCGCGCGCCCATGTTGGTGATCGCGTCCACCCGCTTGCCGAATTCGGGCGAGTTCACGTCCTGCGCGATCAGGTCCTCGATGAAGCTGTCGACGCGGGTCTCCAGCTCCGACTTCTTCTTGTCGTCCACCGGCACCAGCCCGGCAGCCTTGGCAGGCGTCACGGCGGGCACGGGATCCGGCGCTTCGAGTTTCAGCTCCTGTTCCGCCACCTGCGTCGCCATATCGTCTCCTGTGCTTGGTCCCTTGAGGATAGTTGCTTGCCGCGGCCGTGCAAGTGTATCAGGCAAATAACACGCATCGCCCAAGGGGAGTACGTTGCTGAAGTTGCTGATCGGGGCCGCGCTTGCGCTCGGCCAAGTGGAAGTCCCGCCGCCTGCTGTCGACCCGCTGACCGCGGAAATCGAGACCGGCGATGCCGATCGCTTTGCGGCGTTGCTCGCGCGCACGGAAGGCCCGCTGACGGCCGAGCAGATCCAGCGCGACTATCTGGATGGCGCGAGCGAAGGCGTGCGGGTGTTCACCCCCGGTCGCATCCGCGATGCCGCCCATCTGGCGCGCACCGTCGCCGCCAAGCGCGGCCTCTATACCGAAGCGGTTCGGGAATGCCTGCCGGTCGTCAAGGGCACGACGCCGGAGCTTCGCGCCACCTATCTCGCGCTGAGTGGCCTGTTCCCGGGCCGGCCACTCCCACGCATCTACCTGGTGGTGGGGGCGGACAACTCCGGCGGAACCGCAGCGCCTGGCATGCAGGTGCTCGGACTGGAGACGCTGTGCAGGATCGCCGGCAGTCCCGAGGCGCTGCGCGCGGTGCTCCGGCAATTCTATGCGCATGAAACCGTCCACGCGTTGCAGCGGGACGGCGGCGAGCCGTCGCCAGGCGGACCGCTGCTGCGCGCCGTGCTGGCCGAGGGCGCGGCCGACTTCATCGCCGCGCTGGCGACCGGTACCGAGATGGACCCGAAGCGCGCGGCCTGGGGCAGCGCCCGCGAGGCCGCGCTCTGGCAGATGCTCAAGGCCGACCTGGCGACCACCGCCGACACCAAGGGCGATCCGGCGCGCGGCTCGCCCGCCGAGGTCGCGATGCATCGTTGGGTCGGGAACTATAGCAGCGCGCCCGAGGGCTGGCCTGGCGAAGCCGGATACTGGATGGGGCAGCGGATCTGGGAGCGCTGGTATGCACGCCAGCCCGACAAGCGCCGCGCGCTGGAAGAGATGTTGACGATTTCCGATCCGCTGGCCGTGCTCGACGGCGGCCGCTTCGTCGAATGACCTTTCCGCGGCGCACGAAATAAGCTAAGGGCCGCGCCGAAACCGCCCGCGCACTGCGTCGGCCACTTTCCGGGAAATTGAATGAGCCTGCGCAACATCGCCATCATCGCGCACGTCGATCATGGCAAAACCACCCTTGTCGACCAGCTGTTCCGCCAGTCGGGCACCTTCCGCGACAACCAGCGCGTGGAAGAGCGCGCGATGGACTCGAACGACCTCGAGAAGGAGCGCGGGATCACCATTCTCGCCAAGCCGACCTCGGTCGAATGGGCGCCTCCGAGCGGCGGCGAGCCGGTGCGCATCAACATCGTCGACACGCCCGGCCACGCCGACTTCGGCGGTGAGGTGGAGCGCATCCTCTCGATGGTCGACGGCGTGATCCTGCTGGTCGACTCGTCGGAAGGCGCGATGCCGCAGACGAAGTTCGTGACCGGCAAGGCGCTGAAGCTCGGCCTGAAGCCGATCGTCGTCGTCAACAAGATCGATCGTTCGGACAGCCGTGTGCAGGAAGTGCTGGACGAGGTGTTCGACCTGTTCGTGTCGCTCGACGCCACCGACGAGCAGCTCGATTTCCCCGTGCTCTACGCCTCGGGCCGCAACGGCTATGCCTCGGACAACCCCGATGCGCGCGAAGGCACGCTGATCCCGCTGTTCGAAAAGATCGTCAGCCACGTGCCGGCGCCGAACCTCGACGTCGACGCACCGTTCAGCTTCCTGGTGACGCTGCTCGATCGCGACAACTTCCTGGGCCGCATCCTCACCGGCCGCGTCCAGTCGGGCACGGTGAAGCTCAACCAGCCGATCCACGCGCTCGACATGGCGGGCAACGTGATCGAGACCGGCCGCGCCTCCAAGATCATGACCTTCCAGGGCCTGGAGCGCGTGCCGACCGAAGAGGCTAAGGCAGGCGACATCATCTCGCTCGCGGGTCTCACCGTCGCGACCGTGTCGAACACCATCGCCGATCCGTCGGTGACCGAGGCGATCCAGGCGCAGCCGATCGATCCGCCGACGCTGTCGATGCGCTTCGCCGTCAACGACTCGCCGCTCGCGGGCCGTGAGGGTTCGAAGGTCACCAGCCGCATGATCCGCGATCGTCTGGAGCGTGAGGCCGAGTCCAACGTCGCCATCAAGGTCACCGAGAGCGAGGACCGCGACAGCTTCGAAGTCGCCGGACGCGGCGAGCTTCAGCTGGGCGTGCTGATCGAGACGATGCGCCGTGAGGGCTTCGAGCTCGGCATCAGCCGTCCGCGCGTGCTGTTCGGCACCGACGAGAACGGCGCCAAGACCGAGCCGTACGAGACGGTGGTGATCGACGTGGACGACGAGTTCTCGGGCACGGTCGTCGACAAGATGAACCAGCGCAAGGCCGAGATGACGGACATGCGTCCGTCGGGTGGCGGCAAGACCCGCATCACCTTCTCGGCACCGTCGCGCGGCCTCATCGGCTACCACGGCGAATTCCTGTCCGACACGCGCGGCACCGGCATCATGAACCGCCTGTTCGAGCGCTATGGTCCATTCAAGGGCACGATCGAGGGTCGCAAGAACGGCGTGCTGATCTCCAACGGCGCCGGCGAGGCCCAGGGCTATGCGCTCGGTCCGCTCGAGGACCGCGGCATCCTGTTCGTCGGCCACGGCGAGACCCTCTACGAGGGCATGATCATCGGCGAGAACGCCAAGACGGATGACCTCGAGGTCAACCCGATGAAGGCGAAGCAGCTGACCAACTTCCGCGCTTCGGGCGGCAAGGACGACGCCATCCGTCTGACCCCGCCGAAGAAGATGACGCTGGAGCAGGCGATCGCCTACATCGACGACGACGAGATGGTCGAGGTCACGCCGAAGAACATCCGTCTGCGCAAGCGCCACCTCGATCCGCACGAGCGCAAGCGCGCCTCGCGCGCCAAGGCGGCCTGATCCCGGCCTAGCCTTCGCGATCTGCGAACCAACGCAAGAGGCGTCGGATGCACCAGCATCCGGCGCCTTTTTGCTGTCCGACTAAACCCTGGCTGAACAACGGGTTACCCCCTGGTTCAGCGCATCCGCGCTACTGCCTGCCTGTCGTGCCCGTTGCGTGATGTTCGTCACGGCCGGCGCGAGGAGAGAGGAGGAGTTCGGAGATGAAATCCTTGTTGAAGAAGGCCGGGCTGGGCGTCGCGCTTGCCGCCACCGCGCTGACCGCGTCGGCGCCTGCAGAGGCCCAGCGCTACCGCGGCGGCTATTACCCGCACGGCGGCTACCACGGCTATTACCCCGGCTATCGGGGCTACCGCGGGCGCAGCTCGGCCGGTCCGGCGATTGCGGCCGGTGTCGTCGGCGTGGTGCTGGGCGCAGCGCTCGCATCCAGCGCCAACGACCGCCGATATCGCGATCGCTACTACCGCGATCGCGGCTACGCCTATGACTATGACGATCGCTACTATCGTCAGCGGGGCTATTATCCCGCCGATGGCTATTACGCCTATCGCTATCGCGATCACCGCCAGTGCTGGGACGAGCAGCGCTTCGATCCGTACTACGGCTATCCGGTGCGCGTGCGCGTCTGCAACTGACGCTGCCACCATCGGAGGGCGGCGCGGGCAGGGGCCACGCGCCGCCCTTTTTTTGTTGGCGCGAGCGCGGTTTTGCGCCATGCGGCCGCGCATGAGCGATACACCCCCCGACCACCTTTCGATCAACCCGCGCAGCCCGCATTTCGACCGCGAGGCGCTGGAGCGCGGCGTCGGCATCCGCTTCAAGGGCGTGGAGCGCCGCGACGTCGAGGAATATTCGATCTCGGAAGGTTGGATCCGCGTCGGCCTGGGCAAGAAGGTCGACCGCCACGGCCAGCCGCTCACGATCAAGCTGATCGGCCCGGTGGAAGCCTGGTTCCAGACCGGCAACGAGGACGAGGCAGCGGCCGGCGAAGCCGAGCAGGGCTGACCGATCCTGGGCGCGCGGGTCGCGATGCCCGCGCGTTACTCCGCCGCCTCGGCCATGGCGGCCAGGCGTGTGAGTGCGGCCACATGCGTTCGAAACGCCTGCTTACCGGGCGTCGTCAGCGCCAGCCAGGTTCGTTGCCGCCCCCCCATGCTGGCCTTGCGCAGCCGGACATAGCCTGCCGCATCCAGCTGCGCCGCGTGCTTGGACAGCACGGATTCGCTGATGCCGATGGCTTCCCGGATGCGGGCGAACTCCACCTCCTCCGCCTCGATCAGCAGCGCGCAGACCTGCAGGCGCACGGGGGCGTTCAGCACCGCATCATAGCCCGGGATCGCGCTCACAGCGGCGCCGCCAGTTCTTCGCGCCAGATCCGATCGAAGCGCCGGCTCGCGAGCGTCGCCACGACCCCGCCGATCACCCCCAGCGGCAGCGGTGCCCACACGACCCCCAGGCGGAAGCGGAGCACGACGCCGGCCATCAGCATGCCCAGCATCAGCACCGCGAATGCGATCACGGTCGGGCGGGTGCTGCCGGCGCGATACCCGTTCACCGAAAGCCCCGTGCGCCGCTTCCAGAACCGGAACAGCAGCGCCATGCCAACAATGCTCACCGCCACCCCAATCGAGATCAGGTGCTCGGGAAGCGCGTAGCTGGCGATCAGCGCCCCAATCGCGACGCCATAGAGGGGCGCGTACCAGCTGGTACCAAGATCGCCGGCGGCCATGCGGGAGCGGGCGCGATTGGTGGCGGCAAGCGCCAGCGCGGCGCTGGCGGGATCAGGCGAATCAGGGTGCGACATCAGCGTTTCTCCACTTTCCGATGTGGAAAGTGACACCGACTTTCCACATCGTCAAGTGACGCCGTGCGCCGGAACTCAGTGGACGAAGCGCGCCACCACGTCGCGATAGCTGCGGCTCACCTTCACCTGCGCGCCCGAGTCCAGCACCAGGAAGCATTCGCCGTTGGTATGCGGCTTCACCTGCTTCACCAGGTCCAGGTTGACGATGGTCGAGCGGTGCACGCGCTGGAACCGGCGCGGATCGAGCCGCTTCTCCAGGTCCTTCATCGTCTCGCGCAGGATCAGCGTGTTGTCGCCGGTGTAGATGCACATATAGTCGCCGGCCGCGTCGATGCGCTCGATCGTGTCGACGTCCACGCGGAAGATCTGCCCGCGATCCTTGATGTTGATCAGCTTCTCGAACCGATTGGCATTGTGCGCGCCGTCGCTGCCGTCCGACAGCGTCTCGGCGGCTTCCGGGGCCACCTCGGCCAACACTTCCTTCAGCCGGTCTACCTCGGCCTGGCCGCGCTTCTCGTTGAGCCGCTGGCGCACGCGGTCGAGCGTGTCGGCCAGGCGGGCGTCGTCCACCGGCTTCATGAGGTAATCCACGGCCTGCGCCTCGAACGCGCGCAGGGCGTGGTCGGAATAGGCGGTCACGAACACCACCAGCGGCGGCTCCACCTCCATCAGTCCCTGGACGACGGAGAAACCGTCGAAGCCCGGCATCTGGATGTCGAGGAACACGAGGTCGGGCTTGTGGGTCTTGATCGAGCGGATGGCCTCGCGGCCGTTGACGCACTTGTCGACGATCTCGACGTCTTCATGCGCCTGCAGGCGCAGTTCCAGCCCCTGGATGGCCAGCGGCTCGTCGTCGACTAATATGGTACGGATGGTCATGCAGCCTCTCGCGTGCGTTCCTCGACCTGGAACGGAATTTCGATCTCGACGCTGAACCCGCTGCCCGGAATCGACCGCGTATCGAGGCGATGGTCTTCACCATATGCCTGCGCCAGTCGCTCCCGGATGTTTGCCAGTCCCACGCCGGTCGATAAGGTCGGCCTGCGCGACGCCTCGTTCAAGCCCGGGCCGGTGTCCGAAACGCCAATCTGCACCCGTTCCCCGGCGAGCCGAGCCGTAACCGCGATCTCGGCACCCTCTTCCTTCGGGGTGACCGCGTATTTGATGGCGTTTTCGACCAGCGGCTGGAGCAGCAGCGAGGGCAGCCGGGCGTTCGCCACCCGCGGGTCGATGTCGAACCGCATCTGCAGCCGCTCCTCGAAGCGCATCTTCTCGATGTCGAGGTAGAGCTTCAGCGTCTCCACCTCCTGCGACAGCGTCACATGCGCGGTCGGCTCGTTGGCGAGCGTGTAGCGCAGGAACGAGGCGAGCCGCGACAGCATGATGTTGGCGCGCTCGGTGTGCTTGAGCAGCACCAGCGTGGAGATCGAATTCAGCGTGTTGAACAGGAAGTGCGGGTTCAGCTGATAGCGCAGCATCGCCAGCTGCGCCGACGACGCCTGGTTCTCCAGCGCCTGCATGGTGCGGGTCTGCTGCTCGACGATCAGGTAGAAGTTGATGCCGAAATAGAGGGCGGACCAGCCGGCCAGCACCGTGAAGGTGAGGAACAACAGCCCCGGCAGCAGCGAGAGGTCCAGCACCGCCGTCGACGGGGCGTTGGCGCGTGACAGCGAGAAGGTGTAGGTCTCGATGATCGCATACAGCAGTGTGGCCGCGAACAGCGTCAGCAGCGTGCAGATGATCGCCCACATCCGGGGCAGGCGCCGATAGCTGCCGTAGAGCACCGACATCAGCAGCGTCAGGCAATAGCCGACGATGGATTCCACGATGACGCCCAGCACCACCTTGAGGCTGGGCGCGTTGAACACGGTGGAGACGGTGCGCAGCAGCAGATAGCCGCTCCACCCCGCGGCCTGCAGGATCCAGAAGGCGCGGCTCTTCTCTTCGAAGAACGGGCGCGAGAACAGGGAAGACACGGCAGCCATCGTGCCGCCGCCTTACTGCGGGTCAACTTCGCGGGGAAGGGGCGCGGGAACCACACCCCCCGCCAAAAAGCAAAACCGCCGCTCCCCGGATGGGGAACGGCGGCCTGCTTTCAGGTCGCGTTCGGATCGAGGGCTTAGAAGCCGACGATCAGCGAGCCGATGATGGTGCGCGGCGCACCGAAGTTCACGAAGGCGCCCGTGCCCAGCGTGTTGAGGCCACCGCTGAACGAGCCGATGTAGAACTCGTCGAAGAGGTTGGTGACGTTCAGCTGGAACGCGGTCTTCTCCAGGCCGAAGGCGGCCAGCGAGTAGCGCGCGTCGAGATCGACGACCGTGTAGCCGTCTGCCTCGAAGGTGTTCGTATCGTTCAGGAAACGACCGCTGGTGTACTTGGCCTGGGCGCCCAGATCGAGGTTGCCGAGGGTTGCCTGAACGCGGGCACCTGCCAGCCATTCGGGAGCCGCACGCTCGCGGTTACCGGCCGTCGCGAAGTAAGACTGGCCACCTTCCGTGAAGCAAGCGCCCGATGCCAGATCGGCAGTCGTGCACGACGCCGCGAGGACGTTGTCCTTGATCTCGGAGCCGATGTACGAACCGAAAGCGTACAGCAGCAGCTCACGGACCGGACGGTATGCGATGCTGGCATCGACACCGTACTTCTCGACTTCACCCAGGTTGGTGTCGATGTTGCAATCGCAGTCGAGGTTGTAGGCCGAGATGATGCGGTTCTTGTACTTCGAATACCACGGCGTGACCGAGGCCTGCACCTTGCCGCTGGTGTAGCGGAGGCTCAGGTCGAAGCTGTCGGCGGTTTCCGGAGCCGGGCTCGCCGCGTCCGTGCCTTCCGGCGCGTAGAGCGAGTTGTACAGCGTGTCGGTGCTCGGAACCGAGATGTTCTTGGCATAGTTCAGGCCGACGCTGATCTCCGGCGTGAAGTGATAGGTGAAGCCGACGTTCGGCAGGAACTTGTCGTAGTTGAGATCCCGCGAGAACGGCGCCCTCGCACCGGTGGGACGACCCGCCGGCGTGATTACATACGGGCTGGCTGCCGCATAGGCCGCGACATCGCCGCCCGCGATGCAGTCGACGTTGCCGTTGGCTGCAGTGGTGAAGCAGTTCTGCTGGAGGCCGCGCTTGAAGAACTTCCAGTTGCCGCCGATCAGCACGGTCAGGCGATCCTGGAGGAAGCTGCCACGATACTCGGCACCGACGAGGTGCAGGGTGGCCTCCGACTCACGGTCACGCTTCTGCAGGATGTTGCCGGCTGCGTCTGTCAGCGGATCGTTGACCGGGAAGACGTCGAACGGCTCACCGTTGGAATAGATACCGGTCGCTTCGCCGGTCTGGCGGTGGTTCGCCGTATCGAGCGCGTAGAAGGCGCGGATGCGGTTGGTGTCGTTCACGTCATAGGCCAGGTTGACGATCGCGTTGTAACGGTCCGTCTGCGTCTGGCTAGGATTCCCGACCAGCACCTGGTCGAGCACGTCGCCGTCGCCGTTCAGGTCGCGACCGAAGTAGTAGTTGCCTCCGAACGTGCCGGTGAGGTTCGTACCCGCTGCGGTGTAGAATTGCTCGCGCGCAGCGTTGGTGCCGCCGCCATTGGCCTTGGTGTACTGATACGCACCGTCGACCGAAAGCGTCAGCTGTTCGGCGAGGTGGAACAGCGAATTTACGCGGACGTTGCCGGTGTTGGACGGGTTGTAGCGACGCTCGAAGGAGGTGCCGCAGCTGTTCGTCCGATCCTCGACGCCGGCCTGCGGCGTGTCGGTCTGGCACGGATAACCACCCGCGATCTCATAGAAGCGAACGCTCTTGTCGTCGCCGAACGCGCTCGCGCTCAGCGGCGAACCACCGAAGTTGTTGCGGTTCTGATTGTAGTGGCCCGCAATCGCGATGAAGTCGCCGTTGCTGCCGATGTCCTGGCGGATCTTGGCGTTGTACTGCTGCTTGTAGATCTTGCCGTAGTTGGCGAAGCTCGCTTCGTTGCGCGCAACCGAGGCCGAAACCCAAGCCCGGGTGCCGGCGCCGGTGATGTCACCGGTCTGGATCAGGCCGAACACGCGGTGGTACGGACGATAGCCGGCGCCTTCCGCGGCAATGTCACCGTAGCTGGCAACCAGCGATGCGCCCATTTCCTCGGACGGGTTCAGCGTGTTGATGTTGACGGTGCCGCCGACCGCAGCCGCGGTCGGGCTGTCGACATCCGTAGAGCCCAGGTTGACGTTGATCGTCTCAACCAGTTCGGGGTCAATCTGCTGGTTCGAATAGAGCGAGTAGTTGCCCGAGTCGTTCAGCGGCAGGCCGTCCACGGTCTGCGACACACGCGACGAATCGAACCCGCGGATGGTGAACGAGCCGCCGGCGGAGCCGAAGGGGTCGTTGTTGGTGAAGCTGACACCCGGAACCAGGTTGATGATCTGGTTGACGGTCTGGCCCGGCGTCTGGCGGGAGATGATCTCCTGGCTCAGCACGACCTTCGCCTTGGGCGAGTCGGGGATTTCGACACCGCCGACGTCGGTTTCACGGTTGCCCGTGACGACGATCTCGCCGCTGTCATCGAAATCCTGCGAGCCCGTCGACTGCGCAAAGGCAGCAGCCGGCATGACCAGCGCAGCAAAAGCCGCGCCTGCAAAAAGCTTCGTACGCATGTGTTCCCCTATCGTGAGCGGATGCTCAGACGCGGTGCCCGTTCACCGTCTGGCCGCCCCGTGGGCGATTCATATGTCCGCTTTGTGACAATGGGGGGAGGGGGAACCAAAAGCTTTTTGTTGCGTTGCACAAACGCCACACTTGGCGGTTCCCCGGAAATTACCCTGCTGTCGTAACGATTTGCGCCCACTCGCTCTCGTTTACCACGCGGACGCCCAGTTCTGCCGCCTTCTTGAGCTTGGAGCCGGCGTTCGCACCGGCGACGACCAGCCCGGTCTTGGCGGACACGGATCCCGCGACGCGCGCGCCCAATGCCTCCGCCTGCGCCTTCGCCTCGTCGCGCGACATCGTCTCCAGCGTTCCGGTGAACACCACCGTGAGGCCGGTTACTTCCGAGTCGCGAATCTCCGGCACGAAGGCGGGCGGCGATACTTCGCCCAGCAAGTCCGCCCAAAGCTCCCGATTGTGCGGTTCTGCGAAGAAGTCGGCGAGCGCGTGGCCCACCGCTGCGCCCACGTTCTCGACGCCGATGTGCTCGGCGATCGCCTTGTCGACGCGCGCCTGGAACTTCTGGTCGCTCTCGCCGACCACGGGCGCCGTGCCCTGGCGCAACGCGATGATCTCGTCGGCCAGCAGCTGAATCGCGGGCAGGGTGGCATAGCGTTTGAGCAGGTCGCGCGCGGTTACGATGCCGATGTGGCGGATGCCGAGGCCGAACAGCAGCCGCACGGGGTCGGGTTCCCGCTTCGCCTCGATCGCGGCGAGCAGGTTGTCGACCGAGATCTCGGCCCAGCGCTCGCGGGCCAGGATGTCGGCGCGCCGGTCCTTCAGGCGAAAGATGTCGGCCGGCGAATGCAGCAGCCCGTCGCGCACGAACGCCTCGATGGTCGTCGCGCCCAGCCCCTCGATGTCGAGCGCGCCGCGGCTCGCGAAGTGCTTGAAGCGCTCGACCCGCTGCGCCGGGCAGATGAGGCCACCCGTGCAGCGAATGTCCACCTCGCCTTCCTCGGCGACCGCGTCGGATCCGCACTCCGGGCAATGGGTTGGGAACGCCCAAGGCTCGCGCGCCACGTCGCGGGTCAGGTTGTCGACGATCTGCGGGATCACGTCGCCGGCGCGTTGCAGCACCACGCGGTCGCCCGGTCGCACGCCCAGCCGCGCGATCTCGTCGGCGTTGTGCAGCGTCGCGTTGGTGACGACCACGCCGCCGACCGTCACCGCCTCCAGCCGCGCGACCGGCGTCAGCTTGCCGGTACGGCCGACCTGGATGTCGATCCGCTCCAGCGTCGTCTGCGCGCGCTCGGCCGGGAACTTGTGCGCCAGCGCCCAGCGCGGCGCGCGCCCGACCTGGCCGAGCCGCGCCTGCCAGTCGAGCCGGTCCACCTTGTAGACGACGCCGTCGATGTCGAACGGCAGGTCGGCCCGCTGCGCCTCGATCGCGCGGTAGACGCCCAGCGCCTCCTCAAGCGTCGGGGTCAGCGCGAAGCTGTCGGCGACCGGAAAGCCCCAGCCGGCGATCGCCGCCACCACGGCAGCCTGGGCCTCGCCCGGCAGGCTGCTGGTCTCGCCCCACCCGTGCATCAGGAACCGCAACGGCCGGGTGGCGGTGACGCCTGCATCCTTCTGCCGCAGCGATCCGGCGGCCGCGTTGCGCGGGTTCGCGAACTGCCGCGCCTTGGCCGGATCGGTCGCCTCGGCCAGCAGCCGTGCGTTCAGCGCGGCGAACGCCGCCTTCTCCATGTACACTTCGCCGCGCACCTCGAAGAGTTCGGGCGCGTCGTCAGGCAGCGTCTCCGGAATGTCGGCGATGGTGCGGACGTTCGCCGTCACGTCCTCCCCGACCGCGCCGTCGCCGCGGGTCAGCGCGCGCACCAGCCGGCGGTTCTCGTACCGCAGCGAGCAGGACAGCCCGTCGATCTTGGGCTCGGCCGTCAGCACCACCGGTGCCTCGGCACCCAGCGCCAGGAAGCGGCGCACCCGCCCCAGGAAATCCGCCACCTCCTCGTCGCTGAAGGCATTGTCGAGGCTGAGCATCGGCCGCGCGTGGGCCACCTTGGCCAGGTGCCCGGTCGGCGTGGCGCCAACCTGCCGTGCCGCCGAGTCGCTCAGCACCAGGTGCGGGAAGGCGGCCTCGATCGCCGCGTTCCGCCGGACCAGCGCGTCATAGTCCGCGTCGCTGATCTCGGGCGCATCGGCGTCGTGATAGAGCTGGTTGTGGCGCGCGATCTCCGCGGAGAGCGCGGCGAGCTCCTGGGCGGCGTCCTGGTCGGTCTGGGGCAGCGGGTCCATGCCCGGTCGGTACGCACGGCCGCCGCGCCGATCAAGGCGCGCGCACGTCGATGCGACAGCGGTTTTCGTGGCCGCCCCCATGTTGCATAGGGGCGCGAACCCAACATGGACCCGCAATGACCACCATCATCACCGAAGCCGACCTGATCGAAAGCGTCGCCGACGCCCTCCAGTTCATCAGCTACTATCATCCGATGGATTACATCCGCGCGCTGGGCCAGGCCTATGAGGCCGAGCAGAGCCCGGCGGCCAAGGACGCCATCGCGCAGATCCTCACCAACAGCCGCATGTGCGCGGAGGGGCATCGCCCGATCTGCCAGGATACCGGCATCGTCACCGTGTTCGTGAAGTGGGGCCAGGACTGCCGCCTCCAGTCGAACCGCTCGCTGCAGGAGGTCGTCGACGAGGGCGTCCGCCGCGCCTATCTCCACCCGGAGAACAAGCTGCGCGCCTCGATCCTGGCCGACCCGGCCTTCACCCGCCGCAACACGCGCGACAATACGCCGAGCGTGATGCACGTCGAGATGGTGCCGGGGAACACGGTGTCGGTCGACGTCGCGGCCAAGGGCGGCGGCTCGGAGAACAAGACCAAGTTCAAGATGATGAACCCCAGCGACTCGATCGTCGACTGGGTGCTGGAGATGGTCCCGCAGATGGGTGCCGGCTGGTGCCCGCCCGGCATGCTCGGCATCGGCATCGGCGGCACCGCCGAAAAGGCGATGCTGCTCGCCAAGGAATCGCTGATGGGTGCCATCGACATGGCACAGCTTAAGCAGCGTGGCCCCCAGAACGACATCGAGGCGCTGCGCATCGAGCTGTTCGACAAGGTCAACGCGCTCGGCATCGGCGCGCAGGGGCTGGGCGGCTTGTCCACCATCCTCGACATCAAGATCCTCGACTGGCCGACCCATGCCGCGTCCAAGCCGGTGGCGATGATCCCGAACTGCGCCGCCACCCGCCACGCGCACTTCACCCTCGACGGCTCGGGTCCGGTCTATCTGGAAGCGCCCAAGCTCGACGAATGGCCCAATGTCGAGTGGAAGCCCTCGGCCGAGGCAAAGCGCGTCGACCTCGATACGCTCACCCCGGAAGTGGTGCAGTCCTGGAGGCACGGCGACCGCCTGCTGCTGAACGGCAAGATGCTCACCGGCCGTGACGCCGCCCACAAGCGGATCGCCGACATGCTCGCCCGCGGCGAGGAACTGCCGGTCGAGTTCAAGGGCCGCGTGATCTATTATGTCGGTCCGGTCGATCCGGTCGGCGAGGAAGTGGTCGGCCCCGCCGGTCCCACCACCGCCACCCGCATGGACAAGTTCACCCGCATGATGCTCGATCAGGGCCTGCTCGCGATGGTGGGCAAGGCCGAGCGCGGCCCGGCTGCGACCGACGCCATCCGCGAAAACAAGAGCGCCTATCTGATGGCAGTCGGCGGGGCTGCGTACCTCGTCGCCCGTGCGATCAAGGGCTCCAAGGTCGTCGGCTTCGAGGACCTCGGCATGGAGGCGATCTACGAGTTCGAGGTGCAGGACTTCCCCGTCACAGTCGCCGTCGATGCGGAGGGGCAGAACGTCCACACGCTCGCGCCGCTCGTCTGGCGCGAGAAAATCGCCAAGGAACGCCTGCTCGAAAACGCCTGACGCCGGTCAGGTGGAAGAGGCCCTCGCGCCAAGCTCTTCCGTACCCCGGCGAAGGCCGGGGCCCAGCTGGGATGGCGGCGCGAGGGGGCGCCACCCTGCACCCAAGCCGTATCCCTGCGCGGGCAGGGATCCAGGGCCAAGCAGAGCAACGCCCGTGATCGCCCGAAACCCTGGGCTCCTGCCTGAGCAGGAGCCCAACAGGGCGGGGCGATTACGTCGATGCGTGCAGGCCGCCGTCGATCGGGTGATAGGCGCCGTTGATGTACCCCGCGGCGTCGGACACGAGGAACGCCACCAGCTGCGCCACCTCTTCGGGGCGCCCATAGCGTTTCGCCGGCAGCGCCTTTGCACGTTCGGCTTCCGAACCCTTGCTGCCTTCGTCCAGCGAATCCATCATGCGACTGTGGATCGGGCCTGGGTTGATGCAGTTCACCCGGATGTTCTTGTCGGCGACCTCCATCGCCGCCACGCGGGTCAGCCCCAGCACCGCATGCTTGCTGGCGTTATAGGCGGAGGTTCCCGGCGATCCGCTCAGCCCTGCCACGCTGGACGAGTTGACGATCGCGCCGCCGCCCTGCTCCAGCATCACCGGCAGCACGTATTTCAGCCCCAGGAACACGCCGTCGACATTGACCGCCATCACCTTCTTGAAGGCGTCCAGCGGGTAATCGCCGATCGGCTTCACCGGCCCCTCGATCCCCGCATTGTTGAAGAAGACGTCGATGCGGCCGCCGAACGCCCGCTTCGCTTCCTCGACATAGTTGCGCACCGACGCTTCGTCGCTGACGTCCGCCTCCACGATCACCAGCCGATCCGCGTCGATCCGTTCCTTCAGCACGTCCACATTGGCGCCGGCGATGTCCACCGCGACGATCTTTGCGCCGCGTTCCGCCATGAGCACTGCCGTCTCGGCGCCGATGGCGCCTGCGGCTCCCGTGATGATCGCGACCTTGTTTTCGAAACTGCGTGCATCCGTCATGGTAGACCTCGTCCGTTGCATGCCAGGATTTCTGCAATGGACGAGGTTGCGGCGCGGTTCCCCCACGGCGCCGCACCCCGCGGGCGCTTCGGCGCCTCTCAGGCGGCGAGCGTCTCGCCGCGGTTCGCTTCCGTCACCGCCGCGCGCAGGTCCCGGGCGAGCGCGTCGACTCGCCCTAGGTCCGCGTCCCACGCGAACATGAAGCGCGCGCCGCCACCGATGAAGGTATAGAAGCGCCACCCGCGGGCGCGCAGCCCCTCCAGCACCGCCTCCGGCGCGCGCAGGAACACCGCATTCGCCTCGACCGGGAACATCGGCTCGATGCCCGGCAGGTCGGCGATCGCCGTTGCCAGCCGCCGCGCGCACTCGTTTCCGTGCGCGGCGTTGCTCAGCCACACGCCGCTTTCCAGCATGCCGACCCAAGGCGCCGCCAGGAAGCGCATCTTGGAGGCAAGCTGCCCCGCCTGCTTGCAGCGATAGTCGAAGTCGATGGCGAGGGCGTGGTCGAAGAACAGGATCGCTTCGCCCGCGGCCATGCCGTTCTTGGTGCCGCCGAAGCACAGCACGTCGACACCCGAGCGCCACGTCATGTCGGCCGGCGAGCAGCCGAGCGCCGCGCAGGCGTTGGCGAAGCGCGCGCCGTCCATGTGCAGGCGCAGGCCCAGCTCGCGGCAGGTGGCGGACAGCGCCCGGATTTCGTCGAGCGAATAGACCTGCCCGGTCTCGGTCGGCTGGGTGATCGTCACCGCGCGCGGCTTCGGGAAGTGGATGTCGGAGCGCCCGGTCGCGAGCGCACGCACGGCCTCGGGCGTCAGCTTGCCGCCCTCGGTCTGCGCGACCAGCAGCTTGGAGCCGTTGGAGAAGAACTCCGGCGCGCCGCACTCGTCGGTCTCGACATGGGCGGAGGAGGAGCAGATCACGCTGTGGTAGGACTGGCACAGCGCCGCCAGCGCCAGCGAATTGGCCGCGGTGCCGTTGAACGCGAAGAATACCTCGCAGTCCGTCTCGAACAGCGTGCGGAACGAGTCGGAGGCGCGCTGCGTCCACGGGTCCTCACCATAGGCGGGCACATAGCCGCGATTGGCCTCGTCCATCGCCGCCCATGCCGCGGGACAAATGCCGGCGTAGTTGTCGCTGGCGAACTGCTGGGGTTCTTGGGTCATGCCTTTGTCGTACCTCGTTGGAGAGTCGGTGCGACGCGTGGCTTGGGTCCCGTGGTTTGCCGACCGGCCACATCCCTTCCCGCGAAGCGCGAAGGCACCACCTTGCTCGGGAGCAGGTTGGTGTCGGGGTCGCCCCGACTCTCGATGCTGGCGCGCCTCTAGCAAGCCTGCTGCGCTGCGGCAAGATGGGCGGCGGCGCCCATCACGAGCGCAACCCGTACCCCGGCGAAGGCCGGGGCCCGGTTGGGAAGCCGGTGGTGAGGGGACGAAACACAACGTCCGTCCCCCACCTGGACCCCGGCCTGCGCCGGGGACCGATGATTCACCTGTGGGCGAGACGTCTCAAAGCCGACCGCCGCCCTATCATCAGTCGACGAAGGCGCGCTCGATCACGAACTGACCGGGCGCCGCGTTGGAACCCTCGACGAAGCCCATGCCCTCCAGCATCGCGGCGAAGTCGCGGATCATCGCCATGCTGCCGCACAGCATGATGCGGTCGGTCTCCGGATCGAGCTTCTTGGGGCCCTGCACCGGCTCGCCGAACAGCGCGGCGCTCTCGATCAGGTCGTTGATGCGGCCCGTGTTGCGGAACGCCTCGCGGGTCACGGTCGGGATATAGTGGAACTGCGCCTGCGCCTCTTCCGACACCAGCGGGTCGTCCGCCAGCCGCGACGCCAGCTCGTCGTGATAGGCGAGGTCGCTCACCTGGCGCACCGAATGCACCAGGATCACCTGATCGAACATCGAATAGACGTCCGGGTCGCGCGCGAGGCTCAGGAACGGCGCCAGGCCGGTGCCGGTCGAGAAGAAGAACAACCGCTTGCCGCCGGTCAGCGCGTCGGTGACGAGCGTGCCGGTCGGCTTCTTGCCCAGGTACACCTCGTCGCCAGGCTGGATCAGCTGGAGCTTGGAGGTGAGGGGGCCGTCCTCGACCTTGATCGACAGGAACTCCAGCTCCTCGGCATAATGCGGGCTGGCGATCGAATAGGCGCGCATGATCGGCTTGGTCTCGCCCGGCAGCCCGATCATCACGAACTCGCCCGAACGGAAGCGGAAGCTCGACGGGCGCTCGACCGCGAACGAGAACAGCCGGTCGTTCCAATGGCGCACCCACAGCACCTTGGCGTTCAGGAACGCCTTGGATTCCGGAATGAGCACGGGTTCGCGGACGTCGGTCATGCACTTCTTCCTTCAGCCGCGTCTGGACAGGCGCGGTTCGTCTTGCCTGGGCTTGTTGCGAGGGCATCGCACTATGGGCTGCACGGCGCCCGGTCAACCAAAGCAAAGCTTGTGCCCCGCGTTGCCGCTGCTTCACCGCATCCCCATATTGGGGACCTATGGCGATCCAGATCCGCACCAGCCTTGCCGAGCCGGAAACCGGCCCCTCGTTCGTGCCCCACCGTCCGGCACGCCCGCCCAAGGTGGAGGGCGGCAAGCCGTTCAAGCTCGTCTCCGAGTACGAAGCGTCGGGCGACCAGCCGACCGCGATCGCGGAACTCGTGGCCGCCGCACAGGCGGGCGAGCGCGACCAGGTGCTTCTGGGTGTCACCGGCTCGGGCAAGACCTTCACCATGGCCAAGACGATCGAGGCGCTTCAGCGCCCGGCGCTGATCCTGGCACCCAACAAGATCCTGGCCGCCCAGCTCTATGGCGAGTTCAAGAGCTTCTTCCCCGAGAACGCGGTCGAATATTTCGTCAGCTACTACGACTATTACCAGCCCGAGGCCTATGTGCCGCGGTCGGACACCTACATCGAGAAGGAAAGCTCGGTGAACGAGGCGATCGACCGGATGCGCCACTCCGCCACGCGCTCGCTGCTGGAGCGCGACGACGTCATCATCGTTGCCTCGGTGTCGTGCCTCTACGGCATCGGTTCGGTCGAGACCTATTCGGCGATGATCTTCGACCTGAAGAAAGGGCAGGTGGTCGACCAGCGCGAGATCGTGCGCAAGCTCGTCGCCCTCCAGTACAAGCGCAACGACGCCGCGTTTCAGCGCGGCGCCTTTCGCGTGCGCGGCGACAGCCTGGAGCTGTTCCCCTCGCACTATGAGGACAGCGCCTGGCGCATCACCTTCTTCGGCGACGAGATCGAGGCGATCACCGAATTCGATCCGCTGACCGGCAAGAAGGTTGCCGAGCTGAACTCCGTGCGCGTCTACGCCAACTCGCACTATGTGACGCCCGGGCCCACGCTCAAGCAGGCAAGCGAGGCGATCAAGCACGAGCTCGCCGAGCGGCTGAAGGAGCTGCACGCCGAGGGCAAGCTGCTGGAAGCCCAGCGGCTGGAGCAGCGTACCAACTTCGATCTGGAGATGATCGCCGCCACCGGCAGCTGCGCGGGCATCGAGAACTATTCGCGCTTCCTCACCGGCCGCCTGCCGGGCGAGCCGCCGCCCACGTTGTTCGAATATCTCCCCGAAAACGCGCTGCTGTTCGTGGACGAGAGCCATCAGACCATCGGCCAGGTCAACGGCATGGCCCGGGGCGACCACCGGCGGAAGATCACGCTTGCGGAGTACGGCTTCCGTCTGCCGTCGTGCATCGACAACCGGCCGCTGCGCTTCAACGAATGGGACGCGATGCGCCCGCAGACGGTCTGCGTCTCCGCGACCCCGGGCGGCTGGGAGCTGGAGCAGACCGGCGGCGTCTTTTCCGAACAGGTCATCCGCCCCACCGGCCTCATCGACCCGCCGATCGAGATCAAGCCGGTCGAGGAACAGGTCGACGACCTGATCCACGAGGCGAAGAAGACCGCGCAGGCCGGCTATCGCACGCTGGTGACGACGCTCACCAAGCGCATGGCCGAGGATCTGACCGAGTTCATGCACGAGGCGGGTCTGAAGGTCCGCTACATGCACTCCGACGTCGAGACGCTGGAGCGCATCGAGCTGATCCGCGACCTGCGCATGGGCGTGTACGACGTGCTGGTCGGCATCAACCTGCTGCGCGAGGGTCTCGACATTCCCGAATGCGGGCTGGTCGCGATCCTCGACGCCGACAAGGAAGGTTTCCTCCGTTCGGAAACTTCGCTCATCCAGACGATCGGCCGCGCCGCGCGCAACGTCGAAGGCCGCGTGATCCTCTACGCCGATCGCATGACCGGCAGCATGGAGCGCGCGATCGCCGAGACCGACCGCCGCCGCGAAAAGCAAAAGGCGTACAACCTCGAGCACGGCATCACGCCGACCACGATCAAGCGTAACATCGGCGACATCATCGCTCATGTCGCGTCCAAGGATCAGGTCACGGTCGAGATTGACGAGGAACGGCCGCACATGGTCGGCCACAACCTGCGGTCGTACATCGAGAGCCTGGAAAAGAAGATGCGCGAGGCCGCCGCGAACCTGGAGTTCGAGGAAGCCGGGCGCCTGCGCGACGAGATCCGCAGCCTGGAAAACGAGGAACTCGGCCTCCCGGTAGCGGAGCACAAGGCGCCGGTGATGGGCCGCTCCAACGAGGGCAAGCCGGGCACGCGCAAGACGCGCTACGGCAAGCAGCAGAAGACGCGCATGAGCCACCGGCGGGCGTAGCCGGGTCCTGGCGCGGGAGAGGCGGCACGCGGCCGAAGCGATGGCCGCGCGCCGGCCTTCTCGTCAGAACGTCACGTACAGAGCCGTCATCAGCCCGTGCTCCATGACGTCGGGGTCCTCGTCGTTGAAGCGATACTGGTTCATGTAGCCGAGCTGCGCGCTGAGGTTCTTCGTGACGGGCACGGTCGCGATGGCCCAGTTGCGCATCCGCTCATGTCCCCGGTCCTGAAAGCCGGTGCTGTTGAGGTTGAAGTAGCTTTCGTGCGCCAGCCGCAGTTTGACGTCGCGATAGACGGGCAGGGTGTAGGTGATTTCGGGACGAACCCGGTGCCCCGTCTCGCTGTCGTCGCTTCGGAAGCGTTGCTCCAGGCGAACGCGACCCGCCAGCTGACCTGAACCCAGCTTTGCAATCGCGAACCCGATCTGCTGGCGGGGCCGCCATTCGGTGTTCTGAACTTTGCCGTCGCGCGGCCGGACCACCCGGTTCAGGCCGCCGGTCAGGGTCACCCCCGTCGCGACCTGGACTGTGAGTGCAGCGAGATACTGGCTCTCGTACAGTTCGCCGCTGTCATCGCTGAACCGCTGGTTGGTCTCCAGCTCCAGCTTGAGCCCTTCGCGCAACTCGGTGGAGGCGTTGGCCGTCAGCCACAGCTGCGCGTCGTGCTCCTGCGCCACCGCCGGAGTGGCAGTGGCCGCCAACGCAAGCGCCAGGGCAACGGAAAAACGCAATTCGGGCCTCCTGCCGGTCTCGGCACTGCCCCTCTGCGCCCAAAGCGTCTCGCGGACAACGGGGATGAACAGCCACGGCGCTCGCCGGAGGCGGGCGGTCTCCGAACGGCGCTTGCCTCGGCCGGTGCGGTGCTGCATCCCTGCAACACAGTTGTATTGGGGGGATCCACTTGCGCGTTCGACTTCTCGCCGCTTCGGTTGCGGCGCTTCTGGCAGGCTGCGCCACGACTCCGCCGCTTGCCTCTTCGCCGCCTTCCGTGGCCGCGCCCGAGGCTGCGCCCGTGGACGCCGCGACGGCCCTCCATGCGCTGTTTAAGCAGAGCGACGAGGACAATCTCCGCCGCAATCCGCTCAACGCGCTGTTCCGCGGCGACATGCGCTATGCCGACCAGCTCGGCGACATGATCAGCGACGCCTATTTCGACGCGGAGCGGGCGGCCGGCGAGAAGGACCTGGCGCAGCTGCGGCGCATCGATCGCGCGGCGCTCTCGGCCACCGACCAGCTCGCCTACGACGTGTTCCGTTGGCAGACGGAACTCGGGCTGCGGGCACTCGGCCCCGACATCCTGCCGCTGTCGGTGGTGCGTCCGATCGACCATTTCACCGGCATCCACACCTTCTATCCCGATCTCGCCTCGGGCCAGAGCGCGGCGCCGTTCAAGACGGTGAAGGATTATCGCGACAGCATCAGCCGCCATCACCGCTATGCCCAGATTCTGGACGCCGCGATCGGCCGCTTCCGCCAGGGCATGGCGGCCGGAGTCGTCCAGCCCAAGCTGGTGGTGCGCAACGTCATCGACCAGCTCGACCTGCAGCTGGCCCAGGGCGTCGAGGGTTCGACCTTCTATGCGCCGCTGAAGGCGTTCCCGGCTGACATTCCGGCGGCCGAGCAGGCGCAGCTGCGCACCGAGACGGCCGCCGTGATTCGCGACGAAATCCGCCCGGCCTACCAGCGCCTGCGCGACTTCCTCGCCAAGGAATATCTGCCGGCTGCCCGCGAGGGCGTCGGCCTCGTCCACATGAAGGGCGGCCCCAAGCTCTACGCCTTCCTGATCGAGCAGAACACGACGCTGCCGCTGTCGGCCGACGAGGTCCACGCCCTCGGCCTCAGCGAAGTGGCGCGCATCCACCGCGAGATGGAGGCGGTGAAGACCCAGGTTGGGTTCAAGGGCACGCTCCCGGCCTTCTTCGAGTTCCTGCGCACGGCCCCCGAGTTCCGTCCCGCCAGCAAGCAGGCGCTGCGCGACGAATATTATGCGATCGGCAAGCGGGTGGACGCCCGCGTGGGCGAGCTCTTCTCGACGCTACCCAAGACCCCGCTCGAGATCCGCCCGGTGCCCGACTATCGCGAAAAGACGGACGCCGGCGGCTCCTATATGCAGGGCGCGCCGGACGGATCGCGGCCGGGCATCTTCTACTATAACACCTACGACCTGCCGTCGCGCTCCACCTGGGGGCAGGAGACGCTGTACCTGCACGAGGGCGCGCCCGGGCATCACTTCCAGATCAGCCTTGCGCAGGAGAATGCCGAGCTTCCCAATTTCATGCGCTTCGGCGGCAACACCGCCTATGTCGAGGGCTGGGCGCTCTATGCCGAGACGCTGTGGGACGAACTCGGCATGGAGACCCATCCCTACCAGCGCTTCGGTGGCTTGAACGACGAGATGCTGCGCGCGATGCGGCTGGTCGTCGACAGCGGCATCCATGCCAAGGGTTGGACCCGAGACCAGGCGATCAAGTACATGCTCGACAACAGCTCGATGGGCCGCACCGACGCCACCAGCGAGGTCGAGCGCTACATCGCGATGCCGGGCCAGGCGCTCTCCTACAAGATCGGCCAGCTCAAGATCCTGGAGCTGCGCGCCAGGGCCGAGCAGGCGCTGGGTGCGAAGTTCGATCTCAAGGAGTTCCACGCGCAGGTGCTGATGACGGGCTCGCTGCCGATGAACATCCTGGAGCAGAAGATCGACCGCTGGATCGCCTCCAAGCGCGGTTGAGGCGAACGTCCCGGCGCGGGATAGGCAACGGCGCTGCCGTCGTGCCGCTCACGCCCGGGATGCAGCCGAGCTAGGCGATCGCGTCGATCCACCCCGGCAGTTCGGCCAGGTTTCGCAGCTGGCAAAAGCGCGGGTGCTCGGCGGGCAGCGGTGCGTGCTCGTGCGACCAGGCGCCCTCCTGCGGGATGAACGCCGCCCAGGCGCCCGCGTCCAGCGCCGGGTTGATGTCGGACCGCAGCGAATCGCCGGCCATCACCGCCTCCTCCGGCGCGACGCCCTCCCGGGCGAACAGCCGCCGGAAGGTGTCGGCCGTTTTGTCGCTGACGATCTCGATCCCGCTGAACCGATCACCGAGTCCCGATGCGGCGAGCTTCGCTTCCTGGTGGAGCAGGTCGCCCTTGGTCACCAGCACCAGACGGCCTCGGTCTGCCAGCTGTTCGAGCGTGTCGGCGATCCCTTCGAACAGCTCGACGGGGTGGGACAGCAGCGCACGTCCCGCCTCTAGGATGTCGGCGATCACCGCCTTCGGCAGCGGGTCGTCGGCCAGCTCGATGGCCGTCTCGATCATCGACAGCGTGAAGCCCTTGGCGCCATAGCCATAGAGCTTCAGGTTGCGCGCCTCGCAGGCGTTCAGCCGCTCTCGCGCGATGTCGCGGGCCGCAAACGGCTCGATCAGCGCGAGCAGCGCCGCTTCGGTCGCGTGGAAGTGCCGCATGTTGTGCCACAGCGTGTCGTCGGCATCGAGGCAGATGAGCTTGATCGTCATGGCGTCCGGATAGCGCAACCCGGCCGGCCCGCGCCATGCGTCGGACGAACGGGGCCAACCGCATCTGCGGCGAACCGCTCGCCGCGCGGGGAGGGACGGGTGGTTGAGCCGCCCGCCGGCTTCCCCCATAAGCCGGACATGCGTCGCGTCGTCCTCATCCTGCCCCTGCTGGTCCTGACCCAGTGCGTCCGTCCCTCCGAACCGCCGCCGGCAGCTCCGCCGCCCGCGCCGGTCGCCGCTGCGCCCGTCGCACCGCCGGCGCCGCCGCCAGTGGGGGATTGGCGCGACTGGCCGGTCACCCGCGGCGACTGGCGCTATGCGCAGGACGGGCAGGGCTCCGTCGCCTCCTTCGGCACCCCCGGCGCCGCACCCGTGCTGACGCTCCGCTGTGATCGGGCGCGCCGCCAGGTGACGCTAACCCGCACGGGTGCCGCCGCGCCCGGCGCCGCGCTGACGATCCGCACCTCCAGCACCGCGCGCACCCTTCCGGTGACGGCGGGGGCGGGCACGGTCGCCGCCGCCCTTCCCGCGCAGGATCCGTTGCTCGATGCGATGGGCTTCAGCCGCGGCCGCTTCATCGTCGAACTGCCCGGCCAGGCGGCATTGGTCGTGCCTGCCTGGGCCGAAGTGCTGCGCCTGACGGAGGATTGCCGCGGGTGATGCGGTGGCGGGCAGGGCTGCTCGCGCTCGCGCTTGCGGGCTGTTCCAGCGAGCAGCCCGCACCCGCGCCCAGCCCGACGCCGCAAGCCGCTCCCGAACCGGCGCCCGCGCCCGCGCCGATCGACGTCGGCGCGCTCGCGCCCGGCGAGTTGCCCGCGCCCGAACTGGCCGGCGTCGCGCCCGCCTCCGGACAATGGCACACGGGCAAGGGCAACGCCCGCTTCGTGGACGCGGGCGGCACGGGGGCCTTTGCGCTCCGCTGCGACTCCCCACGCCGCCAGCTCGTCTTCCTGCGCAGCGGCACTGTCGAGGCGGGCGCCATGCTGCGGATCGTGACCGGCATGGCCGCGGCCTCCTATCCGGTGGTGGCGAGCGGCCGCAGGGTGGAGGCACGCGCCAGCATCGACGATCGCTTCCTCGCCGCGCTGCAGAAGGTGAAGGGCCCGATCGGCGTCTCGCTGGGGGAGGGGCCGGTCCTTGCCGTGCCGGCCGACCCCGCGATCGCTGCGGTGATCCGCGCCTGTCGCGGCCGCTGATCCGGGCAGGCGGAAGAAGGTCGTTGAATCTGCCGCGCATTACAAGACTTGTTTGCAGGGGCGCGGTGTCACACATTCGGGTCGTGATCGCAGCAGCGGTCACGCTCTAGCTCAACTAGCGAAAGGAGGTGATCCGATGTCTCATGGTTCAGCAATGGGGTCGGTTCAGTTCGTTCGGGAGACGCGCCGCTGAACGGCGGCCCGGTCGCATGACCGGGCGGCGTAACGCGGTTCGCATGGTCTCCCGGGCTGGAGCTTCCGGCCGCTGACCATGCTTGAGGTCGTCGGGCCCCTGCGGGGGCTCGGCGGCCTCTTTCATATCTACGGCGCACGCGCCGAGCGGGACGGGATTACACGCGTCGGGAAAGCCGCTACGGTGCGACCGAAAGGACATCCGCACTTGGACCATTTCGGTATCGCCGAATCCGTTCCCGCCCCTTCTTCCGCCACGACCGTGGCAGAACCGGCGCTGCCCGAGCCTGCGGAGGGCGCCCCCAAGGAAGAGCTGCGCCGCGACCGCCTGCTCGCCGCGCTCACCTTGATCGCGGGGGCCGGCCTGGTCCTCGCCCTGCCGTTCGCCCTGAAAGCGGGGTCGCGCTTCTTCCTGCCGCTCACCGCGGCCATCGTCATCGCGATCGCGCTGGTGCCGCTGCTCGAGTGGCTGGAGCGCCGCCGGCTGCCAGCCCCGCTCGCCGCCTTCGTGTGCGTGCTTCTGTTCCTGGTCGTCGCCAACGGCGCGATCGCCTCGATCGTGTTGCCGGCCTGGGGCTGGGCGGAGATCCTGCCCGAGCGGATCGAGCGCGTGCAGCAGAACATCGCGCCGCTGATCGACTTCTATTCCAACTTGGAGCGGTTCGTGAACGAGCTGCTCGCCAACGTCGCGAACACGCCCGTCCGGCAGACGGGCGCTACCACCGAGCGCCCGGCGTCGCTGCTCGATTTCACCGCCAGCACGGCGCCCTCGGCCCTGATCGAAATGTTCTTCGCGATCCTGGTGATCTACTTCTTCCTCGCCGGCTGGACGCGGCTCAGGCGCTCGGCGATCACCAGCCGCACCAGCTTCGGCGGCGCGATGGCGACGGCGCGGGTGATCCAGGACGTGGTCGACTTCACCTCCGCCTATCTGGGCACCATCTCGTTCATCAACCTCACGCTCGGGCTGTTGGTGGCGGGTGCCCTGTGGTTCGTAGGGATGCCGACACCGCTCATGTGGGGCGGCATCGTCGCCGTGCTCAACTACATTCCCTATTTCGGCCCCATCCTGTCGGCGGCGCTGCTGGCGCTGGGCGGGCTCATGACCTTCACCGACGTTTGGTGGGCGCTGCTGCCGGCGGCGATCATGGTCGGAGCGCATCTGGTGGAGGCAAATGTCGTCACCCCACTGATCGTCGGCCATCGCCTGACCATCAGCCCGCTCATGATCCTGGTGGCGCTCAGCTTCTGGGGATGGGTGTGGGGGACGCCCGGCGCGCTGCTCGCGGTGCCGCTGCTCATCATCATCCAGACGGTCGTGAAGGCGGCCGGCAAGCCCGACATCGCGGGCTTCCTGTTCGAGCACGGCACGCTCGTGAACGACGTCGCACCGCCCGGCACCCCGGTTCAGGCCGGGAACACGCCCGCCGGCGAAAAAGCCGACGGGAAGGCGGTTGACAGGTCCGGAGCCCTCGCTTAGAGGCCGCCTCCTCGCAAGCGAGCGGGTGTAGCTCAGTTGGTTAGAGCGCCGGCCTGTCACGCCGGAGGTCGCGGGTTCGAGCCCCGTCACTCGCGCCATTGCAGCGGTTCGTTGGAGCTGCCGATGGCTGGTCCGCCGCTTGCGAAACTCCCCCTGGAATACCGCGACATCGACCCCACAGGCACTCGCCTGCGCGCGGCATTGTCGCCCTTCGATACGCTTCCGAAACTTTTTTGCGAAAATTGCGAAATCGGCCAATTCTGGCTTTGACAGGCCCTGATCGCTCGCCTAGAGCCCGCCTCCTCGCAAGCGAGCGGGTGTAGCTCAGTTGGTTAGAGCGCCGGCCTGTCACGCCGGAGGTCGCGGGTTCGAGCCCCGTCACTCGCGCCATTGCAGCGGTCTTGAAGAACCGCCTATGGCAAGGTCCGCCGCTTGCGAACACTCCCACATAACGAAGGCCGCCCCCGGGCAACGCCTTCACCTTGGCGAAGTCCGGGCCTCTCCCGCGCATCGCACCCGCTCAGGCTACCCCATTACGCCAACATCGTACCCCGGCGAAGGCCGGGGCCCAGTTGGGGGGGCGCCCGGGAAATCGCGCGCGCCACGTCACAGGGCGTCGGAACTGGACCCCGGCCTCCGCCGGGGTACTGCAATGCGCAACTGTGCTGTTCCAGTCCGGGGCGACGCCGCGCTCAGCGCCGCCAACGCCCCGTCTCCATCCACCGCAGCGCCGGCTTCAGCGGCGCGATCCACGCCACCCCGGCGACACCATAGACCAGCATCTGCACCAGCGCGGGCAGGGCGCCGATCCACGGAGACAGGCTCGCCACCGCCACCAGCCAGAACAGGATGAACGCCAGGATGCCGAGCATCCCCACGGGTTTGCGCCAGGTCGGTTGCATCAACGTTGCTCCGGCAGGTGCAGCGCCTGCTCTGTCAGGATGGCGTGCAGCGGCACGTC
Organism: Sphingomonas sp. ACRSK; assembly: GCF_022346685.1. NCBI lineage: Bacteria > Pseudomonadati > Pseudomonadota > Alphaproteobacteria > Sphingomonadales > Sphingomonadaceae > Sphingomonas > Sphingomonas sp. ACRSK. The sequence continues at coordinate 119,295 of NZ_JAKRNR010000002.1, forward strand.
CCAGGGATCGGCGGGAAGCTCGGGCACCTGCTGCACCGACCAGGCGAGCCCCAGCCGCCAGGCGCCCCCATGCTGCACGAACGCGCGGTCGTAGAAGCCGGCACCCTGGCCCAGCCGGTTGAGCGTCGCGTCGAACCCCACCAGCGGCGCCAGGATCACGTCCGGCACCACCGCGGGCGCGCTGCGCGACGGCTGGCGCAGCCCCATCGGCCCGGCCTCGATCGCGGTGTCCGCGTCCCAGCGCAGGAACTCCATCGGCGTCGCGCGATCCGCCACCCAGGCGAGCGCCAGCACGCAGCCGGCCTCTCGTGCCGCGTCGACCAGCGGGGCGGGGTCCGCCTCGCTCCCGACCGGCAGATAGCTGGCAACCACCACGCCCGGCGCCAGCCGCGCACGCAGCACATCGGGCACGGCCAGCCGCGGGCGATGCTCGGCAAAGAACCCGTCGCGAGCGGCGCGCAGCTGGGCGCGCAGGGCTTTTTTGTCGAGCGTCATCGGGGGGAGCGGGTGGCGGGACCGCCGTGGCCGTTGGCCGCGATATCCACTGACGCCCAGTACGTCAGGTGGGGACCATGTACGTCAGACCAGGATCTGCGCAGGGACAGCCCCCATGGATGATGAATAGCCTCAGGGATAATGAAGGCTCGTACCGGGCAGTGCCCGCCGTGGACCAACTTAGGCGACGTGGCCGTGATCCTCAAGGGCTGCCGCGACGGCTTCCAGCCGTTCGGCGATTTCGTCGAGCAGGTCCTGCGGCAGCTCCGGCTCCTGCACCGGTGCTGCCGGCTCGGGCGCAGGTGCGGCGGGTGGCGTGGCAGGCGTCCGGTCGCGCTCGTCCAGCTCGTCCGCCAGCATCAGCGCGATCAGCAGCAGCGTCCGCTCCGCCGAGGTGCCGGCCGAGGCCCGCATCGCTGCCGGCGCATGCCGCTGCAGCCGCTCGACCAGGGCCAGCAGGTGCGGCTCCTCGCCGTCGCGGCAGGCGACGCTGTGGGAGCGATTCGCGATCGTGAAGCTGACCTGTGCCATCAGTCGTCGACCTGGCCCCCGATCACCTGGTCCAGCGCGGTGATCGCCTCCGCCATGCTGGCCCGCAGCGCCGCGTGCCGCTGCTCGAGCGATTCGGCCGCAGCCGCACGGGCGCGCGCAGCCGCTTCGATCCGCCGGAGCGCGGCGTCAATGCGGGCGAGGCCTGGGTTCGCTGGGGGCTGGTCCATGGTTCCCGGATAGGAGGGGTGACCGGCCGCCGCAAGCACGGCTCGCCGGTTGACGAAGGCGGGTCGCCGCCCCAAAGGCGGGCATACGCGGTCAAGGGGGACCGCGCCGTCACAAGGATGACTCATGGCCGCCTCGGATACCCTGCTCGCCAACGCGATTCGTGCGCTTGCGATGGATGCGGTGGAGGCCGCCAATTCCGGGCACCCGGGCATGCCGATGGGCATGGCGGACGTGGCGACGGTGCTGTGGACCCGCTACCTCAAATTCGATGCCGCCGACCCCAAGTGGCCGGACCGCGACCGCTTCGTGCTGTCGGCCGGCCATGGATCGATGCTGATCTATGCACTGCTGCACCTGACCGGCCATGCGCGCCCGACCATCGACGACATCAAGAACTTCCGCCAGCTGCACAGCCCGTGCGCCGGCCACCCCGAGAATTTCGAGCTGCCGGGCATCGAGACCACCACCGGTCCGCTCGGCCAGGGCCTCGCCACCGCGGTCGGCCTCGCGCTCGCCGAACGCCACCTCAACGCCACCTTTGGCGACGACCTGGTCGACCACCGCACCTGGGTGATCGCCGGTGACGGCTGCCTGATGGAAGGCATCAACCACGAGGCGATCGGCCTTGCAGGCCACCTCGGCCTCGGCCGCATGATCGTGCTGTGGGACGACAATCGCATCACCATCGACGGCGCGGTCGAGCTGTCGTCGAGCGAGGACGTCGCCGCGCGCTATGCCGCCACCGGCTGGCACACCGTCGCCTGCGACGGCCACGACCCCGCCGACATCTGCCGCGCGATCGACGAGGCGCTCGCCGATCCGCGCCCGTCGCTGATCGCCTGCCGCACCATCATCGGCAAGGGCGCGCCCGGCAAGGAAGGCACCAGCGCCGTCCACGGCGCAGCGCTCGGCCCCGACATCGTCGCCAAGACCCGCCTCGCCATGGGCTGGGAGCCCGAGGCGTTCGAGGTGCCGGAGGAAATCACCGAGACCTGGGCCGCCGCCGGCGTCCGCAGCCGCGACGTCCGCCTCGCCTGGGAGGCGCGGTGCGACGCCGATGCGCAAGGCGCGACCTTCCGCCGCCGCATGTCGGGCGAGCTGACCGAGGGCTTCACGCTCAAGCCGTACCTCGACGGCCTGCTCGCCAACCCGCAGAAGCTCGCCACCCGCAAGGCGTCGGAACTGGTGCTCGGCACCATCACCGAGCAGCTGCCCGAGACGGTCGGCGGCTCAGCCGACCTCACCGGCTCGAACAACACCAAGACCAAGGCGCTGCAGCCGCTCAACCGCAACGACTATGCCGGCCGCTATGTCTATTACGGCATTCGCGAGTTCGGCATGGCGGCGGCAATGAACGGCCTGGCGCTGCACGGCGGCATCATCCCGTTCGGCGGCACCTTCCTGGTGTTCGCCGACTATGCCCGCCCGGCGATCCGCCTGTCGGCGCTCCAGAACGCGCGCGTCATCTATGTGATGACGCACGACTCCATCGGTCTCGGCGAGGACGGCCCGACCCACCAGCCGATCGAGCACCTCAACAGCCTGCGCCTGATCCCCAACCTCGATGTCTATCGCCCGTGCGACACGATCGAGACGGCCGAGTGCTGGGAATTGTCGCTCCAGGACGCGACCGGCCCGTCGCTGCTCGCGCTGTCGCGCCAGAACCTGCCGCAGCTGCGCACCGACGCCTCGGAGAACCTGTGCGCCAAGGGTGCGTACCGCCTGGTCGCGGCCGAGGCGCCGCGCCGCGTCGTGCTCGTGGCCACCGGTTCCGAGGTCGAACTCGCGGTTTCCGCCCGCGCGCAGCTTGAAGCGCGGGGTATCGGTGCCGATGTGGTGTCCATGCCCTGCTGGTCGCGCTTCGATGCACAGCCTGCCGACTATCGTCGCGACGTGCTGCCGGCGGACGCGCTGATCGTCTCGATCGAGGCCGGCACCACCATGGGCTGGGAACGCTACACCGGGCGCGACGGCCTGCGCTTCGGCATCGACCGGTTCGGCGCCTCTGGCCCGGCGCCCAAGCTCTACGAATATTTCGGACTGACCGCGGACGCGATCGCCACCAAGGTTGCGGCTGCGCTCGAGAATTGAAGCTCGCGGCAACGCGGGCATTGGACCATCCAAGTGAAAGGATCGGCAACATGACGAAGGTAGCGATCAACGGGTTCGGGCGCATCGGCCGCCTGGTTGCGCGGGCCATTCTGGAGCGCCCGGACTGCGGCCTCGAACTGGTCACCATCAACGATCTGTCGGACGCCAAGTCCAACGCCTGGCTCTTCAGCCGCGACAGCATCCACGGCCGCTATCCGGGCGAGGTCTCGGCCGACGGCAACGACCTCGTGATTGACGGCAAGCGCATCAAGGTGACGGCAGAGCGCGACCCCGCGAACCTGCCGCACGCCGAGAACGGCGTCGAGCTGGTGCTGGAGTGCACCGGCTTTTTCACCGATCGCGCAAGCGCCCAGAAGCACATCGACGCCGGCGCCAAGAAGGTGCTGATCTCGGCTCCCGGTAAGAACGTCGACCTGACCGTCGTCTACGGCGTGAACCACGACAAGCTGGAGGCCGGCCACACGATCGTCTCCAACGCATCGTGCACCACCAACTGCCTGGCGCCGGTTGCCAAGGTGCTGAACGACTCGATCGGCATCGAGCGGGGCCTGATGACCACGATCCACGCCTACACCAACGACCAGAAGATCCTGGATCAGATCCACAAGGACCTGCGCCGCGCACGTGCGGCCGCCATGTCGATCATCCCGACCACCACGGGCGCTGCCCGCGCGGTGGGTGAGGTGCTTCCGGAGCTCAAGGGCAAGCTCGACGGTTCGTCGGTGCGCGTGCCGGTGCCGGACGGCAGCCTCGTCGACCTGACCTTCACGCCCAAGCGCGACACCACCAAGGACGAGGTCAACGCCATCCTCAAGGCGGCTTCCGAGGACGGCCCGCTCAAGGGCATCCTGGTCTATTCGGACGAGCCGCTCGTCTCGATCGACATCGTCCACACGCCGGCATCCTCGACCGTCGACAGCCTGGAGACGGCGGTGATCGACGGCAAGCTGGTGCGCGTCGTCAGCTGGTACGACAACGAGTGGGGCTTCTCCAACCGCATGGTCGACACCGCCTGCGCGATGGCCAAGTTCGGCTGATGTCGATGCCCGTCGCGCTGGCGGATGCCGGAGAGGACGGGCAAGCGGGCGCGCGGGTCGGCACGATCGCCGGCATCGCGCGCCACGCCTTTGTACGGGCACCCATGGAGGTGCTCGACCGCGCCGACGTCAGCGTGGAAGCCGGCATCGCCGGCGACCACCGCGGCCGGCGCAAGCCCGGCGGCACCGGCAAGCGCCAGGTGACGCTGATGGAGCGCGGCGACTGGGAAGCGGCCACTGCCGCGGTCAGCCGGACCCTCCCGTGGCAGGAACGTCGCGCCAACCTGCTGGTCGACGGGTTCGACGTGCCGCAGGTGCCCGGCACGCGGCTGCGCATCGGCGCCGACGTGGTGCTGGAAATCACCTGTGAATGCGACCCGTGCCAGCGCATGGACGCGCTGGTGCCGGGGCTCTTCGAGGCGCTGTTGCCGGACTGGCGCGGCGGGGCCTGCACGCGCGTGCTGGCGGGCGGAACGATCGCCGTGGGCGACACAATCAGGATCGAGACATGACACGCAATTTCAAGACCCTGGACGACATGGGTGACATCGCGGGCAAGCGCGTGCTGGTCCGTGAGGATCTGAACGTGCCGATGGCTGACGGTCACGTCACCGACGCGACCCGCCTGCGCGCGGCGATCTCCACCGTCACCGAACTCGCCAATCGCGGCGCCATTGTGCTGGTGCTCGCCCACTTCGGCCGCCCCAAGGGGGTGCCGAGCCCGGAATTCTCGACCGCTCAGCTGGCGATCCCGTTCGGCCAGGTGCTCGGCCGTCCGGTCCGCTACATCGACTGGGAGGGCGCAGCCGACGCGGTGGCCACGCTCCAGCCGGGCGACATCGCGCTGCTGGAAAACACCCGCTTCTTCGGCGGTGAGGAAAAGAACGATCCCGCCGTGGTCGATCGCTTCGCGGCGCTGGGCGACCTCTACGTCAACGATGCCTTCTCCGCCGCGCACCGCGCCCACGCCTCGACGGCAGGGCTCGCGCACAAGCTGCCGGCGTTCGCCGGCCGCCAAATGGAAGCCGAACTCGACGCGCTCGACAAGGCGCTTGGCAACCCCGAGCACCCGGTCGCGGCGGTCGTGGGCGGCGCCAAGGTGTCGACCAAGCTCGACGTGCTCAAGCACCTCGTCGGGCAGGTCGACCACCTCATCATCGGCGGCGGCATGGCCAACACCTTCCTTGCCGCGCGCGGCGTGAACGTCGGCAAGAGCCTGTGCGAGCACGATCTCACCGGCACCGCCGAGGAGATCTTCGACGCCGCCGACAAGGCCGGCTGCACCATCCACCTGCCGTACGACGTGGTGGTCGCGACCGAATTCCGCCCGAACCCGCCGACGCGCACCGTCAACGTCCACGAGGTCGCCGCCGACGAGATGATCCTCGACGTTGGTCCCGCCGCAGTGGAGGCGCTGGGCGACGTGCTCAAGAACTGCCGCACGCTTGTTTGGAACGGCCCGCTCGGCGCGTTCGAGACGCCGCCGTTCGATGCCGCCACGGTGTCGCTCGCGAAGACGGCCGCCGCGCTCACCAGCGACGGCTCGCTCGTGTCGGTCGCGGGCGGCGGCGACACGGTCGCAGCCCTCAACCAGGCCGGCGCAGCGGGCGCCTTCACCTTCGTCTCCACCGCAGGCGGCGCCTTCCTGGAGTGGATGGAAGGCCGCGAGCTCCCCGGCGTCGCCGCCCTGGCGCGCTAACGCGGAACTCGTACCCCGGCGAAGGCCGGGGCCCGGGGTCCCGAACGCCACGTCCCGCGGCTCACATCCCGTATCCCCGCGCAGGCGGGGATCCAGGGCCAAGCAGACCAACGGCGCGTGGCCCTTTGTACCCTGGGCTCCCGCCTCCGCGGGAGCACGGAACACTTCGCGGCGCGCCCGGCCCCTACCGCCCGCGAGCCCGCATCGCGATACACGCCGCCGCCCGCAGCTCCCGGTCCTCTACCGACCGCCAGCACCGCGCCAGCTCGGGCCGTGGCGGCATGGCCTGATACACGTCGCTGCCGACCCCGCGCTCGAACCAGAGCCGCAGATGTTGTGGCGCGATATCAGCCGCTTCCCCGCGATCGCTCGCAGCCCGTTCGAGCAGCGCCAGCCCCTGTTCCAGCGTCGCCGCCGGCCGCCGCTCCGGCTGCACCTCGCGATGCCCAGCGACGATCAGATTGCCCGTCTCCAGCGCCACCGTCGCACTCGGCCGCCCGGATCGCTCGATTGCGGTGATCGCCCGCGCATAGTCCGGCGGCTCAGCCGCAAGCGCTTCCTCCACGACCAGGTCGGTCGCGCGCTTGCTCGAATGCCAGTCCGGATCGTCGGCGCTCTGGCTCGAGCATCCCGCCAGCACGACCGCCAGCGCCAGCAGCGGCCTCATGTCAGCGGCAGCAGCGGCGCATAGTCCGCCAGCGTATAGGGCAGGGGGATGCGGCCGCCGTTCGCCAGCGTGAAATAATGCTGGGCGATCATGCCCATCTGTTCCAACCCATAGGCGGTGAAGGGTTTCCCCGGCTCCAGCCGATAGTCGTAATTGCGCTGGAACGGCCCGCGCACCCACACCCACTGCTTCAGCCCATACCATTGATAGAGGTGCGTCCCCTCGTGCACGAAGCTCGCCTTGCGCCACAACGGCACGCCGGGTGCGGCGAAATCGGGAACATGGGTTTCGCCGGGAAAATAGGCATGTCCGTTCGGCGCCATCGGCCGGTTGCCAGGAAACACGAACCACCATTTTCGCGGGTGGATGCGCACGCGCGCATAGTCAATACCCTCGCCGAACACGCCGCGCAGCATGGCTGTCTCGCCTGGACTCAACGGGCGGTGGCGCGGGGTCGCAGAGGGCCGTTCAGGCATCCGGGACATACGCGTCGAGCGGAAGTTTGTTGCACCGCGACGAAGTGAGCGCTCCCATGGTTGGGCTGCCCTTGTGGGGCCGGCGGTGCCCGCCTAACGAAGTCAGGCAAGCGGTAACAGCCGCAGCGAACCAGCAGCATGGGAGACCTCCAGAATGACGCCGATCGTCAGAGAAATTCTCGCGAACTACGAGTCCGACAATCCCGGCGTGAAGGCGAACCTCGCCCGCATCCTGATGCAGGGTCGGCTGGGCGGCACCGGCAAGCTGGTCATCCTGCCGGTCGACCAGGGGTTCGAGCATGGCCCGGCCCGCAGCTTCGCGGTCAACGAGCCGGCCTATGACCCGCATTACCATTTCCAGCTCGCGATCGACGCCGGCCTCTCCGCCTATGCAGCCCCGCTCGGGATGCTGGAGGCGGGTGCGGGCACCTTCGCCGGCCAGATCCCGACCATCCTGAAGGTCAACTCGTCCAACAGCTGGGCGACCGGCATTAACCAGGCGGTGACCGGCGGCGTCGACGATGCGCTCCGCCTCGGCTGCTCGGCGATCGGCTTCACCATCTACCCGGGCGCCGACGACGTGTTCGACATGATGGAAGAGATCCGCGAGCTTTCGGCCCAGGCCAAATCGGTCGGCATCGCCACCGTGATCTGGTCCTATCCGCGCGGCGGCAACCTCTCCAAGGACGGCGAGCTCGCGCTCGACGTGGGCGCCTATGCCGCCCACATGGCGGCGCTGCTCGGCGCGCACATCATCAAGGTGAAGCTGCCGACCGATCATATCGAGCAGAAGGAAGCCAAGAAGGTCTATGAGGGCTTCGACGCTTCCACCCAGGCCAAGCGCGTTGCCCATGTCGTGAAGAGCTGCTTCAACGGCCGCCGCATCGTCGTCTTCTCGGGCGGCGCCGCCAAGGGTGCCGACGCGGTCTACCAGGACGCACGCGACATCCGCGACGGCGGCGGCAATGGCTCGATCATCGGTCGCAACACCTTCCAGCGTCCGCGCGACGAGGCGCTGGCGATGCTCGACAAGATCATCGGCATCTACCAGGGTCAGGACTGATGGAGCGGCGCCCGCTGCTGGCCGGGCTCGCGCTCGCGCTGGTCGGCGGGCGCCTTCTCAACGGAGAGGTGGCGATGGCAGGCACGACCGCAGGTTTCGGCATGATCGGCAAGATCAGGGCAAGGCCCGGCACCCGTGCCGAGCTCGTCGCCATCCTCGCCAGCGGCACCGGCGCGATGCCGGGCTGCCTCGCCTATCTGATCGCCGAGGACGCGGCCGATCCGGACGCGATCTGGATCACCGAGCTTTGGGATCGCAAAGAAAGCCACGCCGCCTCGCTGAAGCTCCCGGCCGTTCAGGACGCGATCGCCAAGGGCCGCCCCCTGATCGCCGGCTTCGACCTCAGCGCCGAGACTCGCCCGGTCCCCGGCAGCTTCCTCGCCGGCGCCTGACGGAACCCGCACCCGCACCGGCACCCCGGCGAAGGCCGGGGCCCAGTTGGGAAACCTCTCCGCATCTCGCGAGCCGCCCGCAACTGGACCCCGGCCTCCGCCGGGGTACGGCTATGTGGATTGCGGTCGCAGTGCTCCCGCGAAGGCGGGAGCCCAGGGTACCGAGCGCCACCGCCGTTGCTCCACCAAACCCTGGATCCCCGCCTGCGCGGGGATACGGCACCTTACCGCCCTGCCTGCCGCAGCATCGCCTTCAGCGTCAGCGCATCGTGAATGGCATGCGCCTCGGCATCGTTGTTGAAATACGCCCACACTTCGCGCCCGGCGCGCACCTGCGCCATCATCCAGTCGGTCCAGCGCAGCAGCCGCTCCTCGGAATAGCGCCCCCAATACTTCCCCTCGCCGCCATGGAAGCGGACATAGGCGACCGGCCCCACCGCCAGGTCCGGGCTGTCCGACCCCGGCATGTCGTGCGCACAGAAACTCGCGCCATATCGCTCCAGCAACGCGAACACCCGGTCGTCGTACCAGCTCTTTTCCCGGAATTCGAAGACGTTGACGACGTCCTTTGGCACGAGTTCTAGGAACGCCTCCAGCCGCTCCAGGTTGACCTTGAACCGCGGCGGCAGCTGGTAGAGCACCGGCCCCAGCGTCTCCCCCAGATGCCGGAACGCCGGCATCATCCGCGCCATCGGCTCCTCGCAATCCTTCAGCTTCTTGGCCTGGGTCAGGAAGCGGTTGGCCTTCACCGCATAGCGAAAGCCCGGCGGCGCCTGTGCCGCCCAGCCGTCGAACGTTTCGGGTTTGGGGAGGCGATAGAAGCTGTTGTTGATCTCCACCGTGTCGAAATGCTCGGCGTAGAAGGCGAACCAGCGCTTGACCGCCAGCTTCTCGGGGTAGAAGCGGCCACGCCAATGCGGGTAGATCCAACCGGAGCACCCCACCCGAACTGCCGCGAACCCGGAGCTTTCCATGCACGATCCCGAAGACGACCTCGAAGCCGACAACGCGCTGGAAGGCTTTGCGGATCAATTCGAGGCCCACAATCGCCGGCCGGCCACCCAGCTCTATCTCATCTCGCCGCTCGACGTGTCCGGCGCCTTCCCGGACCGGCTCGCCCGCGCGCTCGATGCAGGTCCGGTCGCAGCCTTCCAGTTCCGCGTGAAGGACATGGACCAGCACGCCGCCGCGCGCCTCGCCGAGCCGCTCCAGCGCCTCTGCGCCGATCGCGAGGTCGCGTTCATCGTCAACGACAGCGTCAGCCTCGCCAAGCGGCTGGGCGCGGACGGCGTCCATCTCGGCCAGGAGGACGGCGACCCGCGCGAGGCCCGCGCCGCGCTCGGCCCGTCGGTCCAGATCGGCGTGACCTGCCACGACAGCCGCCACCTGGCGATGGGAGCGGGGGAGGCGGGAGCCGACTATGTCGCCTTCGGCAGCTTCTATCCTACCACCACCAAGGAAGTCCGCCACCGCGCGGAGCCGGCGATCCTGTCCTGGTGGACGACGCTGTTCGAGCTGCCCTGCGTCGCGATCGGCGGCATCACGCCGGACAATGCGCAGCCGCTGATCGACGCCGGCGCCGATTTCCTGGCGGTGAGCGGCTCGGTCTGGAACGGCGACGAAGCCGCCGCCGTCCGCGCCTTCACCGAACTGCTCGCCAAGGGGAAGACGCGCTAGGCTTCACGTTCCCGTGCTCCTGCGAAGGCAGGAGCCCAGGGTCCCAAGCACCGCACGTCGTTGCTCTGCTTGGCCCTGGATTCCTGCCTGCGCAGGAATACGGGTGTGACCAAAGGACGGCGCCCCTGTTTCGCAGAAGCCCCGCCTGCGCGGGGATACGCCGGGACTGGGGCGGGCCGGCACAACCCACCTGTACCCCGGCGAAGGCCGGAGCCCAGTCGGGAAGGCGCCCGTGAGACTCGCGACACCGCCGCCGCGGGATACCACCGCCCCCTCGAACGTTCTCCACCCGAAACATCCTCGGAGCGCGCGATGGGTCGAACAGCAATCGGCGGCACCACCAACCGGCGGGCACGCCAGCCATGAACCGCCTCGGCTGGTCGATCCTGCTGCTGCTGGTGCTCGCGGGCGGCGCATTTGCCCTGATGCTGTCGCCGGGCAGCACCCCACCGCCACCCGGCGTGGCCTCGGAACCGGCCCTCGCTCCGCCCGCCGCGCGGCTGCGTCCCAACGCCGCAGGCCTCATCGTCCCCGTCGCCGGGATCGCGCCCGAGCAACTCGTCGACACCTGGGACCAGAGCCGCGACGGCGGCGCGCGCGAGCATGAGGCGATCGACATCATGGCGCCGCGCGGCACGCCCGTGCTCGCCGCCCGCGGGGGCCGCATCGAGAAGCTGTTCGACAGCGCCGCCGGCGGCCACACCATCTACATCCGAACCGCCGATGGCGCCCACGTCGACTATTACGCGCACCTCGACGCCTATGCCTCCGGCTTGCAGGAGGGGCAGCTGGTGCGCCGGGGGCAGGGGATCGGCACCGTCGGCTCCACCGGCAACGCCAGCCCGGACGGTCCCCACCTCCATTTCGCGGTGAAGCACATGGCGCCGGGCGAGCGCTGGCACCAGGGCACGCCGCTCAACCCCTATCCGCTGCTTGCCGGAACCGGCGGCGGCGGCTAAAGCCGCGCGCATCGTGGCCCGGGCGATTTGCGTCGCCGGCCCTTGGCTCTTTCCACCACAGGTTCCAGCATGAAGATCAGCGGCGTCGACATCCGTCCCGGCAACATCATCGAATATGAAGGCGGCATCTGGCGTGCGGTGAAGATCCAGCACACCCAGCCTGGCAAGGGCGGCGCCTACATGCAGGTGGAGCTCAAGAACCTGCGCGACGGCCGCAAGAACAACGTCCGCTTCCGCTCGGCAGAGACGGTGGAGCGCGTGCGCCTCGACACCAAGGATTTCCAGTTCCTGTATCCGGAAGGCGACATGCTCGTCTTCATGGACAAGGAAACCTATGATCAGGTTTCGCTGCCGCGCGACCTGCTGGGCGATGCGGCCGCCTTCCTTCAGGACGGCATGGACGTGGTGATGGAACTCTACGACGAGGAAGCGATCAGCGTTCAGCTGCCCGACACGATCGAAGCCACGATCGTCGAGGCGGACGCGGTGGTGAAGGGGCAGACCGCCTCGTCTTCCTACAAGCCGGCCGTGCTGGACAATGGCGTGCGCGTCATGGTGCCGCCGCACATCGCCAGCGGAACCCGCATCGTGGTTGACGTGTACGAGCAGACCTACGTCCGCCGCGCGGACTGAGCAACGAGAGTAACGCGTATGAAGCTTCTCCTCCCCCTCGCGGCCGCGGCCGCCCTGGTCCTGAGCCCCGGCGCCTCGGCGCAAAAGGCGAAGAGCGGTGCCAAGCCCGCGGCTGCCAAGCCTGCCGCCGGCCAGCCCTCCCGCGAGGAGGTGGAGAACGCTTCCAAGACGCTTGCCGCGATGATCGGCGGGCTCCAGTCCGAAAAGGTGCCCGAACAGGTGAAGAGCGCGCTCTTCGCCTGCATCTATCGCGCGCCGCTGGCCGAGATCAGCCTGCGCACGACCGAGATGCTCAACAAGAACAAGGACAAGCTGAACGCGTCCAACACGACCGATCGCCTCTCGGCGGTCGCGGCCGTGTGCGGCGTGCGCGAAGCGCCTCCCGGCGCCGCGCCGGCTGCCAAGAAGCCCCAGGGACGCTAAATATCATGGTTGCACATTCCGGCCTCTTCACGGTCATGGAGCGCGCCGCGCGCAAGGCGGGTCCCCGCCTGCGTCGCGACTTCGGCGAGGTCCAGAACCTCCAGGTCAGCCGAAAGGGCCCGGCCGATTTCGTCTCGGTCGCCGACAAGCGCGCCGAACAGACGCTGGTCGAGGAACTGCGCAAGGCGCGTCCCGACTGGGGCTTCCTGTTGGAAGAAGGCGGCAAGATCGAAGGCGATCCCACCAAGCCGCGCTGGATCATCGATCCGCTCGACGGCACCAGCAACTTCCTCCATGGCATCCCGCACTTCGCGATCTCGATCGCGGTCGAGGAGCCGATGGGCGCCGGCGGTCAGCCGGAAATCACCACCGCGCTCGTCTATCAGCCGATCACCGACGAGAGCTTCTGGGCCGAGAAGGGCCGGGGCGCCTGGCACCAGGACCAGCGGCTGCGCGTCTCGGCACGCCGCGACCTGACCGAGTCGCTGATCGCGACCGGCATTCCCTTCATGGGCCACGGCAATTTCGCCGAGTGGAGCCGCATCTTCGGGGCCGTCGCACCCGAGGTCGCCGGCATCCGCCGCTTCGGCTCCGCCGCGCTCGACCTGGCCTGGGTCGCCGCCGGCCGCTTCGACGGCTATTGGGAATCGGGTCTCCAGCCCTGGGACATCGCGGCCGGCATCCTGCTGGTGCGCGAGGCCGGCGGCTTCGTGACAGACTTCAAGGGCGCCGACCGCGCCTTCATCAAGCGCGAAGTGCTGGCCGCCAACGACGCGCTTCACTCGCGCCTTCACAAGCTGGTCGCAGGCGCGCTGCGCTGACCTGACCGCGGCGGAACCTCGTGCGTTCCGCCGCCTTTTCGCGCCCCCGTGCGATTCGTCCGCCACCCGGTTCCAGGGCAGGCTGACGCCGCGTTTCGTTACAAATCTTGTCCCGCTCCGCACCGTCCGCGCCACTTGGCCGCGGGCGGCGCCGCGCGTGGCCGCGGCAAGCGGGTTCCAGCGCATAGCAGAGCCTAATTGCGAGCGATTCTCAAGGGGTTTGCGCCTTGATGCCTCCGGGTCATGCGCCTAGAAGCCCCTCAGCATTCCGCAACCGCGAGATGACCTTGGTCGACCTATCGCAATATCTGCCGATCCTGATTTTCCTTGGGATCGCGCTTCTCCTGTCCGGTGCCTTCGTGGCGCTGCCGATCCTGGTGTCGCGCCTCACCGGCGCGGACAAGCCCAATGCCGAGAAGCTCTCGGAATATGAATGCGGCTTCCCCGCATTCGAGGACTCGCGCAGCCAGTACGACGTCCGCTTCTATCTGGTGGCGATCCTCTTCATCGTCTTCGATCTGGAGGCGGCGTTCCTATATCCCTGGGCGGTGTCGGTGTTCGACCTCGGTTGGACGGCATGGATCTCCATGATGATCTTCATCGGCGAACTGGCGCTGGGCCTCGTGTACGCGTGGAAGATGGGAGCGTTGGATTGGGAGTAGAACTGAACCCGTCGCCTGCCGCTTTCGGTGAGCAGAACGCCCTGGCCCCCGGCGCGCACGTCGCGCCGGACCAGCGCTTCTTCGACGACCTGAACGGCGAGCTGACCGACAAGGGTTTCCTTGTCACCTCGACCGAAGACCTGTTCCATTGGGCGCGCACCGGCAGCTTGTGGTGGATGACCTTTGGTCTCGCATGCTGCGCGGTCGAAATGATCCACGTCAACATGCCGCGCTATGACATGGAGCGCTTCGGCGCGGCTCCGCGCGCGTCTCCGCGCCAGTCGGACGTGATGATCGTCGCGGGCACCTTGTGCAACAAGATGGCCCCCGCGCTGCGTCGCGTGTACGACCAGATGTCGGAGCCGAAGTACGTGATCTCGATGGGATCGTGCGCCAACGGCGGTGGCTATTACCACTATAGCTACAGCGTCGTGCGCGGCTGCGATCGCGTGGTGCCCGTGGACATCTACGTCCCCGGCTGCCCGCCGACCGCAGAGGCGCTGCTCTATGGCGTCATGCAGTTGCAGCGGAAGATCCGCCGTTCGGGGAGCATCGAACGGTGAGGGCGCCCGCACCTGCCTATGCCGCCAACGACGGCGTCATCGACACGGCGACCGCGGCCCTGGGCGCGGCGCTGCTCGAGGCGCAGGATCTCGTCGGCGAAGTGACGCTGCTGGTCGAGCGTGATCAGCTCGTGCTGGCGATGATCGCGCTGCGCGACACGCCGGGCCTCGAATATCAGCAGCTGATGGAGATCGCCGGCGTCGACTATCCGTCGCGCGTCGAGCGGTTCGACGTCTGCTACCACCTGCTCTCGGTCACCCGGAACCACCGCATCCGCGTGCGCGTGCGCACCGACGAGGTGCAGCCGGTGCCGTCGGTGACGGGCATCTGGCCCGTCGCGGGCTGGCTCGAGCGCGAAGTGTTCGACATGTACGGCGTGATCTTCGAGGGCAACCTCGACCTGCGCCGCATCCTGACGGACTATGGCTTCCGCGGCCACCCGCAGCGCAAGGACTTCCCGCTCTCCGGCTTCGCCGAGGTGCGTTATTCCGAAGCCGCCAAGCGCGTGGTCTATGAGCCGGTGCAGCTGGCGCAGGACTTCCGCAGCTTCGACTTCATGAGCCCGTGGGAAGGCGCGGAATACGTCCTCCCGGGTGACGAGAAGGCGGCACCTGCGGGCGAGCACAAGGCGGCGCTGCCGCAGGCCAAGGGTGCGCCCTCGCCGGTGACGGCCGAGCAGGTGCGCCGCGCCGACGACGACAAGAAGGATTCGCCGCCGAACGCGCCGGAGGCGAAGGTCACCGACTCTCCCGCGCAGACCGGCGTCGGCAAGTCCGATCCGGGCAACAAGCCGGAGGAAAAGCCCAAGGATCCGGATGTGATTCCGTCCAAGGGCGAAGGGCAGAACCAGTAATGGCTGAGTATCTCGACCAGCTCGACCATCGCGCCGACGATCATACGTCGACCGGCGATGTCGAGATCCAGAACTACACGATCAACTTCGGGCCCCAGCACCCGGCGGCGCACGGCGTGCTGCGTCTGGTGATGGAGCTCGACGGCGAGATCGTCGAGCGGGTCGACCCGCACGTCGGCCTGCTGCATCGCGGGACTGAAAAGTTCATCGAGCACAAGACCTATCTGCAGTCGATCCCGTACTTCGACCGGCTCGACTACTGCTCGCCGATGTGCATGGAGCACAGCTATGTGCTCGCGATCGAGAAGCTGCTCGACCTCGAAGTGCCGCTGCGTGCGCAGTACCTCCGCGTGTTCTTCGCGGAGCTGACCCGCATCAAGAACCACATGCTGAACCTCGGTTCGCACATCATGGACGTGGGCGCGATGACGCCCAACCTGTGGCTGTTCGAGCTGCGCGAAGACTGCATGAACTTCTATGAGCGTGCCTCGGGCGCGCGCATGCATGCGAACTATTTCCGCCCGGGCGGCGTCCGCCAGGACGTGCCGCTCAAGCTGCTGACCGACATCGCCGAGTGGCTCGACACCCGCCTGCCGCGCCTGTTCGAGGATGCGATCAGCCTGGTGGCCGAAAACCGCATCTTCAAGCAGCGCAACGTCGACATCGCGATCGTCAGCCGCGAAGACGCCCTCAAGTGGGGCTTCTCGGGTCCGATGATCCGCGCCGCGGGCCTGCCGTGGGATCTGCGCAAGTCGCAGCCCTATGACGTTTACGGTCGCATGAACTTCGACGTGCCGGTCGGCACGCGGGGCGACTGCTACGACCGGTTCATGGTTCGCGTGGAAGAGGTGCGCCAGTCGGCGCGCATCATGAAGCAGTGCCTGGCCGAAATGCCGGAAGGTCCCACGCTCAGCCTCGACCGTAAGGTCGCGCCGCCGAAGCGTGGCGAGATGAAGCGCTCGATGGAAGCGCTCATCCACCACTTCAAATATTTCACCGAGGGCTTCCACGTGCCCGCCGGCGAAGTCTATGTCGCGACCGAGAGCCCCAAGGGCGAGTTCGGCGTGTATCTGGTCTCCGACGGCACCAACAAGCCGTACCGGTGCAAGATCCGCCCGACCGCGTTCAGCCACCTCCAGGCGATGGACTTCATGTCGAAGGGGCACATGCTCGCCGACACGACCGCCATCCTGGGCGCGATGGACATTGTTTTTGGTGAATGTGACCGCTGATGGCTGACGCACCCCATATTCCGGACGAGGCAGAGACCCGCGCACGCTGGGGCAACTTCGCGTGGAACGAGAAGAACGCCGAAAAGGCGCGCGAGATCCTGTCGCGCTATCCGGCAGGCCGCGAGCAATCGGCCTCAATCCCGTTCCTCGACCTGGCCCAGCGCCAGGTCGGCGAGGAGACGAACACCCAGGGCTGGCTGCCGGTCCCGGTGATCGAGTTCGTCGCGCGCGAGATCGGCGTCGCCTATATCCGCGTGTTCGAGGTCGCGACCTTTTACACCATGTTCAACCTGGCGCCGGTCGGCCGCTACCATGTGCAGGTCTGCGGCACGACGCCGTGCATGCTGCGCGGCTCCGACGACGTGCTCGCGGCCTGCAAGAACCGCGGCCTTGCCAAGGGCAAGACCACGCCGGACGGCCTGTTCACGCTGACCGAGGTCGAGTGCCTGGGTACCTGCGCCAACGCGCCGATGGTCCAGATCAACGACGATAACTTCGAAGATCTCGACTACGACAAGACCGTCGCGATCCTGGACGCGCTGGCCCGGGGCGAGACCCCGAAGCCCGGTCCGCAGATCGAGCGTCAGGCGAGCGCGCCGGAAGGCGGCCCGACGTCGCTCCAGGCGATGGTGACCGAGAACCACGACTATCGCGGCGAATGGGGTTCGGCGGCGTGAAGGCGCTGGGATCCCTGATCCTGGCGATCCTCGTCGGGTTCGTGGCGCTCTGGGTGCTGCTGCAGCTGTTCGTGGGGGCGCTGAAGCTGATCGGCGTCCTGATCGCGATCGGCGTGGCGGTTGTGGCCTATTTGCTGGCCGAAAAGCTTATCGGGAAGGGGCGCTGACCGTGCTCGCGGACAAGGACCGTATCTTCACCAACGTCTACGGCTTCCAGCCGTGGAACCTGGACGCAGCGATCAAGCGCGGCGACTGGGACAATACCAAGGCGCTGCTCCAGCTCGGCCCCGATGTGATCATCGATCGCATCAAGGCGTCGGGCCTGCGCGGGCGCGGGGGCGCAGGCTTCCCGACCGGCATGAAGTGGAGCTTCATGCCCAAGAACCCGACGCCGGAACGGCCGAGCTTCCTGGTCATCAACGCCGACGAGTCCGAGCCCGGCTCGTGCAAGGACCGCGAGATCATCCGCCACGATCCGCACAAGCTGATCGAGGGCGCGCTGGTCGCCGGCTTCGCGATGCGGGCGCGCGCCGCCTACATCTACATCCGCGGCGAATATATCCGTGAGGCAGAGACGCTGTTCGCGGCCGTCGCAGAGGCGTACGCCCGCGGCCTGGTCGGCAAGAACGCCTGCGGTTCGGGCTATGACTTCGACGTCTTCGTGCACCGCGGTGCCGGCGCCTACATCTGCGGCGAAGAGACCGCGATGCTGGAAAGCCTGGAAGGCAAGAAGGGCCAGCCGCGCCTGAAGCCGCCGTTCCCGGCCGGTGCGGGCCTCTATGGCTGCCCGACCACGGTCAACAACGTGGAGTCGATCGCGGTCGCGCCGACGATCCTGCGGCGCGGTCCCGAATGGTTCTCCAGCTTCGGCAACGAGAACAACAAGGGCACCAAGCTCTTCCAGATCAGCGGCCATGTGAACCGTCCGTGCGTGGTGGAGGAGGCGATGTCGATCTCCTTCCGCGAACTGATCGAGACGCATTGCGGCGGCATCCGCGGTGGCTGGGACAATCTGCTCGCGGTGATCCCGGGCGGCTCGTCCGTGCCGCTGGTGCCGGCGGCGCAGATCATGGACGCGCCGATGGACTTCGATGGCCTGAAGGCGCTCGGCTCGGGCCTGGGCACCGCGGCGATCATCGTCATGGACAAGTCCACCGACATCGTCCGCGCGATCAGCCGCCTGTCGTACTTCTACAAGCACGAGAGCTGCGGCCAGTGCACGCCTTGCCGCGAGGGCACGGGCTGGATGTGGCGGGTGATGGAGCGGCTGCGCACCGGCGACGCCGACATTTCCGAGATCGACACGCTGCAACAGGTCACCAAGCAGGTCGAAGGTCATACCATCTGCGCGCTCGGCGACGCGGCGGCATGGCCGATCCAGGGCTTGATCCGACACTTCCGCCCCGAAATCGAACGCCGCATCCTCGAGAAGCGCGGCGGCGGGCTGGAACCGATGATGGAAGCTGCCGAGTAATGCCGAAGCTCAAAGTAGACGGGATCGAAGTAGAGGTCCCCCAGGGCGCCACGGTGCTCCAGGCGTGCGAGATCGCGGGCAAGGAAATCCCGCGCTTCTGCTACCACGAACGCCTGTCGATCGCCGGCAACTGCCGCATGTGCCTGGTCGAGGTGAAGCCCGGGCCGCCCAAGCCGCAGGCGTCGTGCGCGCTTCCGGCCGCCGACGGTCAGGAAGTCCGCACCGACAGCGCGATGGTCAAGGCCGCGCGCGAAGGCGTGATGGAGTTCCTGCTCATCAACCACCCGCTCGACTGCCCGATCTGCGATCAGGGCGGCGAGTGCGACCTGCAGGACCAGTCGGTCGCCTATGGCCGCGGCATTTCTCGCTATGACGAGAACAAGCGCGCCGTGACCGAGAAGTACATGGGCCCCATCGTCAAGACGGTGATGACCCGCTGCATCCAGTGCACGCGCTGCGTCCGCTTTGCGGAGGAAGTCGCGGGCGTGGAGGAAATCGGCGCGATCTATCGCGGCGAGGACATGCAGATCACTTCCTACCTCGAGCGCGCGGTGTCGAGCGAGCTCTCGGGCAATGTCGTCGACCTCTGCCCGGTCGGCGCGCTGACCTCGAAGCCCTATGCGTTCGAAGCGCGCCCGTGGGAGCTCAAGAAGACGCTCGCCATCGACGTGATGGACGCGGTCGGCACCAACATTCGGCTCGACAGCCGCGGTCGCCAGGTGCTGCGCGCGCTCCCGCGCATCAACGAGGACGTCAACGAGGAGTGGGCGCACGACAAGACCCGCCACGCGGTCGACGGTCTCGTGCGCAAGCGGCTTGACCGCCCGTACGTGCGCCGCGACGGCAAGCTGGTCGCGGTCGAGTGGGACGAGGGGTTCGATGCGATCGCCGCGGTCAACGCCGGCTCCAGCGTCGCCGCGATCGCGGGTGATCTTCTCGATTGCGAGACCATGTTCGCCGCCAAGGCGCTGGTCCGCAACCTGGGCTCGTCGCTGATCGAAGGCCGTCAGACCGGCATGGCCTATGACGTCTCGAACCTCGGCGCGGTGGCGTTCAACACCACCATCGCCGGTGTCGAGCAGGCCGACGCGATCCTGCTGGTCGGCACCGACCTCCGTCACGAGGCGCCGCTGGTGAACACCCGCGTGCGCAAGGCGATCAAGCGCGGCGCGCGCGTGTTCGCGATCGGGCCGGAGACGGACCTGACCTACAAGGTCGAGTGGCTGGGCGAGGACCTGTCGCTGCTGGGCGGTCTTCCCGACCGCGCCGCAGAGGCGCTGGACGCGGCCGAGCGGCCGATGGTCATCGTCGGCCCGGGCGCCCTCAAGAACGGTCATGCAGCCGCGCTCAAGCTCGCCACCGACGGCAATCTGGTTCGCGATGGCTGGAACGGCTTCAACGTCGTCCACACCGCGGCGGCGCGCATGGGCGGGCTGATGCTCGGCTTCGCGCAGCCGGGTGGCATCGCCGATATCGTTGCTGCCAATCCGAAGCTCGTGTTCTTCCTGGGCGCGGACGAGGTGGACTTCTCGGCGTTCGCGGGCAGCTTCAAGGTCTACATCGGCCACCACGGCGACAAGGGCGCGCACCATGCGGACGTGATCCTGCCGGGTGCGAGCTACGCCGAAAAGGCGGGCACCTATGTGAACCTGGAAGGGCGCGTGCAGCGTGGCGATGCGGCGGTGTTCGCACCGGGCGACGCACGCGAGGACTGGACGATCCTGCGCGCGCTGTCGGACCGACTGGGCGCGACCCTGCCGTTCGACACGTTCCAGGCGCTGCGCGCGGCGATGTTCGCCGAAGTGCCCGCGCTCGCCACCGAGGGGCTGGTCCGCTACGACTGGAACCCGCCGGTGCTGGACGCGCGTGCCGAAGGCAGCGTCACCTATCCGATCGCCGACTTCTATCTCACCAACGCCATCTGCCGCGCGAGCCCGACGATGCAGCGCTGCTCGGCTGAACTGGTCCATGGCCAGGATTTCGCGGAGGCCGCGGAGTGACTTCGTTCTTTCAGAATACCGTAGGGCTTCCCTACGACTGGGCGTGGTTCGTCGGCACGGTCGTCTCGATCCTGCTGATCGCGCTGCCGCTGATGCTGGCTGTCGCCATGATCATCTACGCCGATCGCAAGATCTGGGCGGCGATGGCGCTGCGCCGCGGCCCCAACGTTGTCGGTCCGTTCGGCCTGCTGCAGAGCTTCGCCGACGGCCTGAAGGTGTTCCTCCAGGAAACCATCATCCCGACCAGCGCGAACAAGGGCCTGTTCCTGCTCGCGCCGATCATCACCTTCACGGTCGCGCTGATCGTGTGGGCGGTGGTGCCGTTCCAGGAGGGCATGGTCCTCTCGAACATCAACGTCGGCCTGCTCTACGTGCTCGCGGCCTCGTCGCTCGGCGTCTACGGCATCATCATCGCGGGCTGGGCGTCCAACTCGAAGTATCCCTTCTACTCCGCGCTTCGCGGTGCCGCGCAGATGGTGTCGTACGAGGTCGCCATCGGCTTCGTGCTGATCGCGGTGGTGCTCTGGGCCGGGTCGTTCAACCTCTCGACCATCGTGACGGAGCAGAAGGGGCACATCTTCGGCTTCATCAACGGCTTCGGCTTCAACCCGCTGCTGTTCCCGATGGCCGTCGTGTTCCTGATCTCGTCCATGGCCGAGACCCAGCGCGCCCCGTTCGACTTGACCGAGGCGGAGTCCGAGCTCGTCGCCGGCTACCAGACCGAATACAGCTCGATGGCGTTCGCGCTGTTCTGGCTGGGTGAGTATGCCAACGTCCTCCTGATGTGCGCGCTCAATGCGACGCTGTTCTGGGGTGGCTGGCTGCCGCCGGTCGACTGGGCGCCGCTCTACATGGTCCCGGGCATCATCTGGCTGTTCGCCAAGATCCTGTTCTTCTTCTTCGTGTTCAGCTGGGTTCGCGCGACGGTGCCGCGGTACCGTTACGACCAGCTGATGCGGCTTGGCTGGAAGATCTTCCTGCCGCTGTCGCTGTTGTTCGTGTTCATGGTGTCGGGGTATCTCATGCTCGACCGCGTTGGAGTGCCCGCATGAGCGTCGCACAGGTAATCCGATCGTTCACGCTGTGGGAGTTCATCAAGGCCCACGCGCTGACCTTGCGCTATTTCTTCAAGCCCAAGGCGACGATCAACTATCCGTACGAGAAGAACCCGCTGTCGCCCCGCTTCCGCGGTGAGCATGCGCTGCGTCGCTATCCCAATGGCGAAGAGCGCTGCATCGCGTGCAAGCTGTGCGAGGCGGTGTGCCCGGCGCTGGCGATCACGATCGAGGCCGAACCGCGCGAGGACGGCAGCCGCCGCACCACGCGCTACGACATCGACATGACCAAGTGCATCTACTGCGGTCTCTGCCAGGAGGCATGCCCGGTGGACGCCGTCGTCGAGGGGCCCAACTTCGAGTTCGCGACCGAGACGCGCGAGGAGCTGATCTACCACAAGGACAAGCTGCTCGCGAACGGGGACCGCTGGGAACGCGCCATCGCCGCGAACCTTGCGAGCGACGCGCCGTACCGGTAATGCGCGCGACTTCGAAATTCATGCCGTTCGGGCCGAGCCAGTCGAGGCCCTGCGCTGCTTCCTCAAGAAGTGAACCGGCCTCGCGCAGCGCGCGGGGCGAACGGAGGGCAGGGGGCCCAACGCGTCCGTGATCCATACACTCGCCTTTTATCTCTTCGCCGCGGTGGTGATCGTGTCGGCGGCGCTGACGATCACGTCGCGCAACCCGGTCCACGCCGTCCTCTGGCTGATCCTCGCGTTCTTCAACGCGGCCGGCCTGATGGTGCTCGTCGGTGCCGAGTTCATCGCGATGCTGCTCGTCATCGTCTATGTGGGCGCGGTCGCCGTGCTGTTCCTGTTCGTGGTCATGATGCTCGACATCGACTTCGCGGAGCTGCGCGCGGGCTTCGTCCGCTACCTGCCGCTGGGCCTGGTGCTCGCGGTGGCGCTGGTGGCAGAGATCCTGATCGCGGTCGGCGCCTGGTCGGCAGGCCGCATCGAGCTCGGCCGGCGCATCGCGCCGATCGACGGCGCGCTCCCGAACATCGAGGCGATCGGCCACCTGCTCTACACGCGCTACCTCTACGTCTTCGAAGGCGCGGGGCTGGTGCTGCTGGTCGCCATGATCGGCGCGATCGTGCTCACGCACCGCAACCGCACCGACAGCCATCGCCAGAACGTCAGCCGCCAGGTCAACCGTCGTTCCAAGGACGCGACTCGCAACGTCAATCAGCCCGTCGGGCAGGGAGTGGAGCTGTGATCGGTCTGATCCATTATCTGGTCGTGGGGGCGATCCTGTTCACGCTCGGCGTGCTCGGCATCTTCCTCAACCGGAAGAACCTGATCGTGCTGCTGATGGCGATCGAGCTGATCCTGCTCAGCGTGAACATCAACTTCGTGGCCTTTTCCTCCTACCTGGGCGACCTGGTGGGGCAGGTGTTCGCGATGTTCGTGCTCACCGTGGCCGCCGGCGAAGCCGCCATCGGCCTGGCGATCCTGGTGATCTATTTCCGTGGCCGCGGCGCGATCTCGGTCGACGACGTCAACCGGATGAAGGGGTGATCATTCGGTGATCCAGCTTATCGTTCTCCTGCCGCTCCTGGCCGCCGCGATCGCGGGCCTGAGCAACCGTGCGTTCGGCACCGCATTTCCCAAGATCGTGACCACGGGCGCGCTGTTCGCCTCGTGCGCCATGTCCTGGCCGATCTTCATCGGCTTCATGACGGGCACGCAGGTCGCGCACGTCGAGCCGCTGTTCACCTGGATCGTGTCCGGGGACATGGACATCGCCTGGGCGCTGCGCGTCGATGCGATGACGGCCGTGATGCTGGTGGTGATCACCAGCGTGTCCGCGCTCGTCCACCTCTATAGCTGGGGCTATATGAGCGAGGACCCGTCGCAGCCGCGCTTCTTCGCCTACCTCTCGCTGTTCACCTTCGCGATGCTGATGCTCGTGACGGCGAACAACCTGGTGCAGATGTTCTTCGGCTGGGAAGGCGTGGGTCTCGCGTCCTACCTGCTGATCGGCTTCTGGTACTATAAGCCCAGCGCCAACGCCGCCGCGATCAAGGCGTTCGTCGTCAACCGCGTCGGCGATCTCGGCTTCATGCTCGGCATCTTCGGCACCTTCCTGGTGTTCGGCACCGTCTCGATCCCGGAGATTCTGGCGGCAGCACCGGGCATGGCCGGCTCGACCATCGGCTTCCTGGGCGCGCGCTTCGATACGATGACCGTCCTCTGCCTGCTGCTGTTCGTCGGCGCGATGGGCAAGTCGGCGCAGCTCGGCCTCCACACCTGGCTCCCGGACGCGATGGAAGGCCCGACCCCGGTGTCGGCGCTGATCCACGCGGCGACCATGGTCACCGCCGGCGTCTTCATGGTGTGCCGCCTGTCGCCGATGTTCGAGGTGAGCCCCACGGCGCTCACCGTCGTCACCGTCGTCGGCGCCGCGACCTGCCTGTTCGCCGCGACGATCGGCCTCGTGCAGACCGACATCAAGCGCGTGATCGCCTATTCGACCTGCTCGCAGCTCGGATACATGTTCTTCGCGGCCGGCGTCGGCGCCTATGGCGCAGCGATGTTCCACCTGTTCACCCACGCCTTCTTCAAGGCGCTGTTGTTCCTGGGTGCGGGCTCGGTGATCCATGCGATGCACCACGAGCAGGACATGCGCTTCTACGGCGGTCTCCGGAAGTCGATCCCGCTCACCTTCTGGGCGATGATGGCGGGCACGCTCGCGATCACCGGCGTGGGCATCTACGGCGTGGGCGGCTTCGCGGGCTACCACTCGAAGGACGCGATCCTCGAGGCGGCGTTCGCGGCCGGCGGCACCGGTACGCTGGCGTTCTACGTCGGCACCTTCGCCGCGCTGCTGACCAGCTTCTATTCGTGGCGCCTGATCTTCCTGACCTTCTTCGGCACGCCGCGCTGGGCCGCGTCGGAGCACATCCAGCATGCGCTCCACGATGCCCACGGCCATGGCCATGACGCGCACGGTCACGACGACCACGCCCATGCGCATGCCGCTGCGGACTCGCACGGCCAGGAAGTGCACGCGGATGCCGAGGACGCAGGCCATGCGCCTTCGACCCTTGCGGCGCACGCGGACCAGATTCCGGCCGGCACCGGCGGCTATCACCCGCACGAAAGCCCGTTGCCGATGCTGGTACCGCTAATCGTGCTGACGGTGGGCGCGGTGGCCGCAGGCTTCGTGTTCAACCCGTGGTTCATCGGGGCAGAGGAGGGCGCGCGCTTCTGGGGCGGCAGCCTGTTCTTCAACGAGCATCTGATGCACGCGATGCACGAGGTGCCGATGCTGGTGAAGCTGGCGGCGACGATCGTCATGATCCTCGGCTTCGTGGCAGCGCTGGTCACCTATGTGCTCAAGCCCGGTACGTCGCGTCGCACGGCAACCGCCCTGCGTCCGCTGCACCAGTTCCTGCTGCGCAAGTGGTACTTCGACGAGCTGTACAACCTCATCTTCGTCCGCCCGGCGTTCGCGCTCGGCCGCTTCTTCTGGAAGCGCGGCGACGAGGGCACCATCGACCGGTTCGGGCCCAACGGCTCGGCCGCGGTGGTCGCGCTGGGCAGCCGCGTCGCGGTCAAGATGCAGACCGGCTATCTCTACACCTATGCCTTCGTCATGCTGATCGGCCTGACGGCGGCGGTCACCTGGGCGATCGCGTCGTGATCGGCGGCGCGAGCGCACCGGCCGGGCGCGGCACCGGGATGGCCGAACAAGCAATGGGGGGTCCGGCAATGGCCGGCTATGTAACGATCCTGGTTCGGGGGTTCGCGAAGTGATGGAGTTCCCGATCCTGTCGGTGATGCTGGCGGTCCCCGCGATCGCGGCTATCGCCTGCCTGTTCGTCAAGGCGGAGGCGGCGCGCTGGATCGCGCTCCTCGCCACGCTGGTCGATTTCGCGCTGGGCATCCTGCTGTGGGCGTCGTTCGACGTGGGCGGTGCTCAGTGGCAGTTCGTCGAAGGCCCGATCAACGTCGGCGGCTTCAACTGGGCCCTGGGCATCGACGGCATCTCGCTGCTGCTGATCATGCTCAGCGTCTTCCTGATGCCGATCTGCATCGGCGCCAGCTGGAAGTCGGTGACGGATCGCGTGCCCGAATACATGGCCGCTTTCTGCCTTACCGAAGTGCTGATGATCGGCACCTTCGCGGCGCAGGACCTGCTGCTGTTCTACATCTTCTTCGAAGGTGGCCTGATCCCGATGTACCTGATCATCGGCATCTGGGGCGGCGCGAACCGCATCTACGCGTCGTACAAGTTCTTCCTCTATACGCTGCTCGGCTCGGTGCTGATGCTGATCGCGATGATCTACATCCGCTCGACTGCCGGCACGACCGACATCCCGACGCTGATGGCGTACGACTTCCCGCCGCAGGTCCAGACCTGGCTGTGGCTGGCGTTCTTCGCGTCCTTCGCGGTCAAGATGCCGATGTGGCCGGTCCACACCTGGCTGCCCGACGCGCACGTGCAGGCGCCGACCGCGGGCTCGGTCATCCTGGCGGGCGTGCTGCTGAAGCTCGGCGGCTACGGCTTCCTGCGCTTCTCGCTGCCGATGTTCCCGGATGCCTCGGGCGATCTGGCCTGGCTGGTGTTCCTGCTCTCGGCGGTGGCGGTGGTCTACACCTCGCTCGTGGCGCTGGTGCAGTCGGACATGAAGAAGCTGATCGCCTATTCGTCGGTCGCGCACATGGCGATCGTGACCATCGGCCTGTTCGCCTTCAACCGGCAGGGCATCGAAGGCGCGATGATCATGATGCTCAGCCACGGCCTGGTGTCGGGCGCGCTGTTCCTGTGCGTGGGCGTCATCTACGACCGCCTGCACACCCGTGAGATCGCCCGCTACGGCGGTCTGGCGGAAAACATGCCGCGCTATGCCGTGTTCTTCCTGTTCTTCACCATGGCATCGATCGGCCTGCCGGGGACCAGCGGCTTCGTCGCCGAGTTCCTCAGCCTCGCCGGTCTCTACCAGGTGTCGACCTGGGCGGCGCTGATCTGCACCACCAGCATCATCCTGGGCGCTGCCTACATGCTCTACCTCTACCGCCGGGTCGCCTATGGCCCGCTCGACAAGGAAGACGTGCGGGCGATGCCGGACCTGTCGGTTCGGGAGATCGCGCTGCTGGCACCGGTCGCGGCCGTGGCGCTCTGGATGGGTGTCTATCCGGAAAGCTTCATGGCGCCGATGCGCAACGACGTCACCACGCTGCTGGCCCGCATCGAACGTGCGACCCCGGCCAGCGATTCCCGACCCACCCCCGGCAACCCCGAAGCGGCTGCGGCCGCGGCGGCTGAGCACGGCGGCGAAGCGGCGCACGGCGCCCCTGCACACTCCGAGGCGCACTGATGAGCTACGCATCCCAACTCGCGACCACCCTGCCGGAGCTCGTGCTCGCGGCCGGCGCGATCGTGCTGATGCTCGTCGCCGCCTGGGGCGGGCAGCGTTCGACCCGTGCGGTCAGCATCGCATCCGTCTTCGTCATGGTCGGTGCGGGCATCGCGCTCATCGGCCCGGCCTCGTCGGGGACGACCGCGTTCGGCGGCATGTACCGTGCCGACGCCTTTGCAGCCTATGCCAAGGTGCTGATCTACGCCGCCTCGGCGATCGCGATCATGGTCGCTCCGCGCTTCTTCGCGCAGACGGCCGGCGATAACTTGAAGCCCGAATATCCGATCCTCATCCTGCTCTCGTGCACCGGCATGGGCATGATGGTGTCGGCGGGCGACATGCTGCTGCTCTACGTCGGCCTCGAGCTGCAGAGCCTTGCTGCCTATGTCCTCGCCAGCTTCATGCGCCGCGACACGCGCTCGGCCGAAGCGGGCCTGAAGTATTTCGTCCTCGGCGCGCTCGCCTCCGGCATCCTGCTCTACGGCATCAGCCTGGTGTACGGCTTCAGCGGCACGACCCTGTTCGTCGACATCGCGCAGGCCTATGCCGGCGACCTCGGCGGCGATCGTTCGCTCGGCCTGCTGTTCGGCCTGGTGTTCGTATTCGCGGGTATCGCCTTCAAGATGTCGGCCGTGCCGTTCCACATGTGGACCCCGGACGTGTACGAGGGCGCACCGACCCCGGTCACCGCCTTCTTCGCCTCGGCGCCCAAGGTGGCGGCGATCGGCCTCGGCATGCGTGTCGCGGTCGAGGCGATGGGCCCGGCGACCGCCGACTGGCGCCAGATCGTGATCTTCGCGTCGCTCGCGTCGATCGTGCTCGGTGCCGTCGCGGCGATCGGCCAGACCAACATCAAGCGCCTGCTCGCCTATTCGTCGATCAACAACGTCGGCTTCGCGCTCGTCGGCCTCGCCGCCGGCACGCCGGAGGGCGTCGCCTCGGTGCTGTTCTACATGGCGATCTACATCGTCATGACGCTCGGCTCCTTCCTGGTGGTGCTGCAGATGCGCGACGTGGCGGGTCGCCCGATCGAGACGATCGCAGGCTTCGCTGGCCTGTCGCGCTCGCATCCGGGCCTTGCCGCCGCGCTCGCGATCATGATGTTCTCGCTCGCGGGCATCCCGCCGCTGCTCGGCTTCAATGCCAAGCTGGAGGTGTTCAACGCCGCGGTGCAGGCCGACCTGTTCGTGCTGGCGGTGGTTGCGGTGATCGGCTCCGTGCCGGGCGCCTATTACTACCTGCGCATCGTCAAGACGCTCTACTTCGACGCACCGGCAGAGGGCGTTGCCGTCCGCACCGATCGCTTCGAGGGCGGCCTGCTCGCGGCGACCGCCGTGTTCATCTCGCCGGTGGGCTGGTTCCTGCTCGCCCCGCTCGGCGCCTGGACCATGACGGCGGCACGGTCGCTGTTCTGACGACCATCCGCGTCGTTGCGGAGACCGGCTCCACCAACGCCGACCTGTTGGCGTTGGCTGGGGCCGGTCTCGCATCCGAAGGCCTGTGGCTGCGTGCCGAGCGCCAGACCGCCGGCCGCGGCCGCCTCGGCCGCGCCTGGGTCTCGCCCCCCGGCAACTGCTACGCCAGCACCGTCGTAAACCTGCGCGCGGCCGATCCCCCGGCATCCACGCTCGCCTTCGTCGCGGCCGTCGCGCTGGACGAGGCGGTGCGCGTCTATCTTCCGCAAGCGGCGGGGCTCGCGCTCAAATGGCCCAACGACCTGCTGGTCGACGGCGCCAAGCTCTCGGGCATGTTGCTGGAGCGGGCAGGGGGTACGGTCGTGATCGGCATCGGCGTCAACCTCGCCCACCATCCCGATCTTCCCGACCGCGTCACGACCAGCCTCGCCGCGCACGGCGCCCAGGTCGCACCCGACGCCTTCCTGGAGACGCTGGCGGAGGCCTTCGCGCGCTGGCTTGGCCGCTGGCGGGGGGAGGGGCTCGCCCCCGTCCGCCAGCGCTGGCTCGATCGCGCCCATCCGCTCGGCACCGCGCTTACCGCGCGCCTGCCCGACGGCGGCAGCGTCACCGGGCTGTTCGACGGGCTCGATTCCGACGGGGCGTTGCTGCTGCGCTTGGCCGATGGCACGCGCCATGTCATGCACGCAGGCGACGTGCTGCTGGCCTGACGCCCGCGCGCCCGCCACGAACCAAAGGGTAGAAGCCGCCATGCTGCTCGCGATCGACGCCGGCAACACCAACATCGTGTTCGCGCTGATGGAAGGCGAGACCATCCACGCGCGCTGGCGCATCGCGACCGATCCTCGGCGGACCGCCGACGAATATGCCGTGTGGCTGAGCCAGCTGCTCGCCCTGGAAGGCCACCAGCGTTCCGACGTGGACGGCGTGATGATCGGCACCGTCGTCCCGCGTGCGCTCCACAACCTCCAGGTGCTCGCCCGCAAGTATTTCGGGACGGAGCCGGTGATCGCCGGCAGCCCCGCCGCCCCCTGGGGCTTCCCCCTCGACGTGGACGAGCCGCAGAACCTGGGCGCCGACCGCGCGCTCAACGTCATCGCCGCCCATGCCGAGCATCCCGGCGACCTGATCGTGATCGACTTCGGCACCGCCACCACCTTCGACGTGGTCGACTTCCGCGGTGCCTATAAGGGCGGCATCATCGCCCCCGGTATCAACCTCTCGCTCGACGCGCTGGTGACCGCGGCTGCCAAGCTGCCCCGCATCGCGATCGAGGCGCCTGCGGACTCCACCGTGATCGGCCGCAACACCGTCAGCCAGATGCACATCGGCATCTATTGGGGCTATGTCGCGATGATCGAGGGGCTGGTCGCCCGGCTCAAGCAGGAGATCGGCCGGCCGGTGAAGGTGATCGCGACCGGCGGCCTCGCCATCTTGTTCGAGCAGCGCACCGCGGTGTTCGACGTGGTAGAGGCGGACCTCACCTTGCGAGGGCTGGCGATGCTGTGGGCAAGAACCCATATAGCCGCCAAAGCCTGAAGAGATTTTGCAAAGTGGCACCGGCACGGCCGGGCCCCTCGTCGCGGGATGGCGGCGAGTTACCTGAAGAAAGAACCCAGTGACTCCCGGAAACGAACTTCTATTTGTCGCGCTCGGCGGTTCGGGCGAGATCGGCATGAACGTCAATCTCTACGGAACCCAGGGCAAGTGGGTGATGGTCGATTGCGGCATCACCTTTGCCGATCCGGCCTATCCCGGCATCGACGTGATGCTGCCCGACCTCCAGTTCATCGAGGATCGCCTGGACGACCTCGTCGGCATCGTCATCACGCACGGGCATGAGGATCACATCGGCGGGCTGCCCTATCTCGCCGCCGACCTCGACGTGCCGATCTACGCCACGCCGTTCACGGCCGGCCTGATCCGCGGCAAGCTCGAGGAAGAGGGTATCGCCGACACCGTCGAACTGAAGGTGATCGAGCGCGCCGGCAGCTTCCGCGCGGGCCCGTTCGGCTTCCGCTTCGTGCCGCTCGCCCACTCGATCCCGGAGGCGAACGCGCTCCTGATCGACACGCCGCATGGCCGCGTGTTCCACACCGGCGACTGGAAGCTCGACAAGACGACGCTGGTCGGCGCAGCCTCCACCCCGGCCGAGCTGGAAGCGATCGGCGACGAAGGCGTGTTCGCGCTGGTCTGCGATTCCACCAACGTCCTCAACGACACCGCCTCGGGCTCCGAGGACGACGTCTATGCCGGGCTGCTCGACACGGTCGCCAGCGCGCGCGGCCGCGTCATGGTCACCACCTTCGCCTCCAACGCCGCGCGCCTGTCGACGCTGGGCAAGGTCGCGCAGGAGACCGGCCGCGCCGTCTGCGTCGCCGGCCGCTCGCTCGACCGCATCCTGCGCGTCGCCCGTGCCACCGGCTATCTCACCGACTTCCCGGCGACCGTCGACTTCGATACCGCCATGTCGATGCCCCGCAACGAGGTGCTGATCATCGCCACCGGCGGCCAGGGCGAACCGCGCGCGGCACTCGCCCGCGTGGCGGACGGCAGCCACCAGATCAGCCTGGAGCAGGGCGACCGCGTCGTCTTCTCCTCCAAGCAGATCCCCGGCAACGAAGTCGCGATCGGCCGCATCATGAACGCGCTCGCGACCAAGGGCGTGGAGATGATCACCGATCGCCAGGCGCACGTCCACGTCTCCGGCCACCCGGGGCGTCCGGAACTCGCCGCCATGTACAAGTGGATCCGCCCGGATCTCGTCGTGCCCGTTCACGGCGAGGCCCGTCACCTCGCCGAGCACACCCGCTTCGCGCTGGCGCAGGGCGTGCCGGATGCGATCACCCAGCAGAACGGCGACATCCTGCGCCTCGCGCCCGGCGGTCCGCGGCGCATCGGCCACGCCGTGGTCGGCCGCCTCGCGCTCGATGGCGACGTGATCCTGCCGGCGGACGGCAACACCATCAACGAGCGCCGCCGTATCTCGCAATATGGCCAGATGTCGGTTGCGGTCGCGATCGATCGCCGCGGCAACCTGGTCGGCAACGCCGTGGTGCGCGCGCAGGGCGTGCCGGTCGAGGACGAGCGCGATCCCTTCCTGGAGGAAGCCGCCGACGCCGCCGAGGCCGCGGTGCGCAAGGGTGGTCGCGATCGCGAGAAGCTGCGCGAGCAGCTTCGCCTGGCGGTGCGTCGCGTGGCGACCCGTTGGACCGGCAAGAAGCCGATCGTGGACGTCCTCCTGATCGAGGCCTGAGGGATATGCGCTGGCAGTCGGCATTGGCGATCTACCTGCTGTTCTGGGTGCTCAGCGCATTCCTCGTCCTGCCGTTCGGCATGCGCACGGCCGAGGAGGCGGGCCACGCCCACGTCCCCGGCCAGGCCGAAAGCGCGCCTGCCCAGTTCGCTCCCGGCAGGATCGCGCTCCGCACCACGATCGTCTCGCTCGTCCTCTTCGGGGCCTTCTACCTCAACTACATCTATGGCTGGCTGACCCCGGAGAACCTCGACTTCTTCGGCTAGCCGCGCCGCGCGGCGGCCCCCGCGCGATCGCACCGCCGCGTATCTGCAAGAGACCGTGCTCCTGCGAAGGCAGGAGCCCAGAGCCACAAGCGCCGTTCTTCATAACCCTGGGCTCCTGCCTGCGCAGGAGCACGGTGTGACGCGAGCAAGGGGGGTAATGCTGCAGCACATTTCGCCGCAACCGGCCCCCACCTGGACCCCGGCCTCCGCCGGGGTACGATCACGGGGCAGGGTGTGGCCAAAGCCGAACCCCCGCAACTAACCAACCGCCCAACCCCAAAGCTCAACCGTACCCCGGCGAAGGCCGGGGCCCAGTTGCGACGCGGCCCGATATCGGCGGCACCCCTCGCCACCAGCGCTACCGAAGCACCCCCACTCCGACTAAGCTCCGGCCCATGACCGCGCCACACCCCCTCGACCTTCCAGCCCTCTCCGCGCTCAACGGCCGCCACGCACGCTTCGCCGTCGTTCACGGCACAGCCCGCCGCTACCACCCCGCCTATGGCGTCTTCGCCGCGCTCGCGGACGATGCGGAGCCGAGCCTCGCCAACCTTGCCGCGCTGGTGATCGAGCACGGCGACATCGCACTGCTGCAGGCGGATGCCCCTCCGTCGGTCCCCGGCCTTGCGGTCGTGTCCCAGGATGTCGGCGTCCAGATGGTGGCAACCCACATCCCAGACGCCCGCGCTCCCGACATAACCCCCATCGCGCTCGGCGACGCCGACGCGCCAGAGATGCTCGCGCTCGCAACCCTCGCCGAACCCGGCCCGTTCTTCGAGAAGACCCACCAGCTCGGCCGCTTCGTCGGCATCCGCCAGGACGGCCGCCTCGTGGCCATGGCCGGCGAGCGCATGCAGCCCGACGGTTTCACCGAGGTGAGCGGCGTCTGCACCCATCCGGATCATCGCGGCCGCGGCTACGCCGCCGCACTGATGCGCGAGGTCGCCCGCGGCATCCTCGCCCGCGGCGACACGCCGTTCCTCCACGCCTATGCCAGCAACCAGGCCGCGATCGCCCTCTACGAACGCCTCGGCTTCCGCCACCGCTGCGAAATCCTGATGACGCGCCTCACCGCAGCCTGATTCGCTCGCAGAAGGCCGGGCTTGCCATTCTGCCGCCCGGTGTCGGATGGTCGCGCGATGGACCTCCGCCCCGCGACCGCTCCGCTGGCAGCCCTGCTGCTGCTTTCCGCCCCCGCGGCCCATGCACAATCGCCGGCAAAGCCGTTCGACGCCACGACCGCCTGGACGTCCTTCGAAACCCTGCTGCGGGAGCGCTACGGCTATTTCGACCGCCCCGGCATCGACGGCAACGCCATCCTCTCTAACTTCGCCGAACAGGCCCGCCGTGCGCCGGACGACAAGGTTTTCATCGACACGCTCCAGCTGGTCGCGCACAACTTCGCCGACCCGCATTTCGTCGTCGGGCCGCTCGACCTGGAAGACTGGGCCGTCATCCCGACGGCGTCGGACCTGTTCGGCAGCTATGATGGCACCGCGTTCCGGATCGAAGAGGTGCGGGCCGACAGCGACGCGCTCGCCAAGGGCCTGAAGCCCGGCATGGTCGTGCGGGCCCTGGACGGCCGGTCACCACGCGCGGCGGTCGAGATCATCACCGGCCGACCCTTCGCGACGCTCGCCCCGACCCAGATCGACTTCGCCTTCAACATGGCGCTCGCCGGCATTCGCCGACGCCCGCGCACGCTGGAGGTAACCAACGGGCACCGCCGCCGCAGCGTCGCCCTGGCCGCCACCACCGATCAGGCGAAGAGGGTGCAAGAAGGCCCGCTGCTGAGCGTGGAGCGGCAAGGCACGCTCGGCATCCTGCGCATCCATAACTCGCTCGGCGATCAAGCCTTGATCGCGCAATTCTCGCAGGCGCTGGCAGGCCTCGCCGACACCACCACGCTGCTGATCGACCTGCGCAATACGCCCAGCGGCGGCAACACCAGCGTCGCCCGCGGTATCCTCGGCCATTTCGTCGATCACGAGCGGCCCTACCAGGTGCACGTCATCCCCTATGAGTCGCGCGTGCTGGGGCCGCCGCGCCGGTTCGCGGAATATGTCGCCCCCTTCGGCGCGCGCTACGGGGGCAAGGTCTATGTCGCCGGCGGCCGCTGGACCGGCAGCATGGGGGAGGGGCTGATGATCGGCTTCGACGCGATCGGCGCCACCACCGTGGGCAGCGATCTAGGCGACCTGCTCGGCGCGCTGAGCAACGAGACGATCGACGGCTCCGCGGCCAGGATCGACCTCGGCACCGAGCAGCTCTTCACCGTCGATGGCCTCCCGCGCGAAGCCTATCGCCCCCGCCTCTACCTTCCCCGTGCCGAACGCGACGGCAGCCACGATCCGGTGCTGGCGGCTATCGGGCGCTAGGCGGGTCCCGCCGGGGCTGCGCGTCGAGCTGGCGGACCAGCGCGTCGAACAGGTCGTCGGCGGGCGGCTCGAACGCCGCATCCAGCATGGTGCCGACCGCTTCCTGCGCCACCTCCGGCGCGCGCGTGTCGCGGTGGCGCTCGAACAGCGCCTCGACCAGGAAGCGCGTCCCCTCCCGCGACTTGATGAGCGCATCGGCGGGGAAGGCGAGCGCCTGGCGCACGCCGGCCACCGAGGAGGCGTTGCGCAGATTATAGCGCGCAGACTGGACGATGTGCTGGATCACCTCGCGCCGCTCGACCGAGCCGAGCTCCGTCACCACCGACAGCCGGTGGAGGGCATAGAGACCCAGCACCGCGGACAGGAGGAAGAAGAACTCCCAGTGCGCGATGCCGACGCCGAACAGCTCGGCAGTGCCGCTCGGGCTCGTCCAATCGATCGACAGGTGCAGCTTGCGCGCCGCGAAGAACTCGGTCAGCCAGCCGCCGACGATCGGCGCGGCGCCGGATGCCAGCGCCCCTACTAGCGCGTTGGTCGCCATGAAGCTGGTGGCCGCGCCTGCCGGGCTCAGCTTGATGACGATGTTGCCGGCTGCGAGTCCCACGCCGGCCTGGGCTGCACCCATCACCAGGTGCAGCGCCAGCAGATAGGCCGGCCGCGACCAGTCGCCGGTGAAGTCGTCGGCAAAGATCATCCCCGCGACGCACAGCAGGTAGAGGGGGGAGGCGACCGTCAGCACCGACTTGTTGGTGAACCGGTCGGACAGGCTCCCCCAGCCGCGCACCACCGCCGCATTGGCAAGCTGGCTCGCCACCGTCAGGGTGAGGACGAAGCCCACCGAAAAGCCCAGCTCACGCACGAAATAGACGGTGAAGAACGGCGTCGCCAGGTTTACCGCGAACTGCCAGCTCGCCAGGTAGCGCAGCACCGAGCGGAAGTTGCGATCGCGCAGCGGCCGCAGCAGCAGCCTTCGCAGCGATGGCCGGCCACGACGCCGTCCCATCCACGGCTCCGGCACCCGCGCCAGCGCCGCGGTGCTCGCCAGCCCGCACAGGAAGCCGATCAGGTAGAGCGCCACATAGACGCGGTCGCCGCCCGCGTCCGATCGCCCCGCGCGTTGGAGGGCGAACGCGGCCAGCAGCGTCGCCACCGCGCCCACGACCGTTCCATAGAGGTTGCGGCGCGCGAAGAACGCTCCCAGCTGCTCTTCGGGCAGCAGGTCGCGCATCCAGCTGTTCCAGCTGCAGGCGCCCACCGCATTCAGGCCGTAGTGGAGCAGCGCTGCGGCGACGAGCACGCCGACGGCGATGTTCCGGTCGGGGATCAGCGGAACCGCCGCATAGACCGGCAGCGCCAGCCGCGCGCCGAACACGCAGGCGACCGAGATCAGCCGCCGACGCCGCACCCGCTCCACCAGGGTCACGGCGGGCGCCTGGAGCATCTGGGTCAGCAACGGGATGGCCGCGATCACGCCGATCTCGATCTCGCTCGCCCCGATATGCAGCGCCAGCGCCAGCAGCACCACGCCGCTGTTGAGCGCGCCGATCGCGGTGGCAAAGGCGGCATCGATCAGCAGGAAGCGCAAGCCGCGCTCGCGCGCTTCCGGCGAGATCGTCGCGCGGGGGGCCAGAATGGTACGCAGCACCGCAGAAGGCATCGGCAACACCCCGCCGGCTTTGACTTGCAGACCCGGCTAGAGCGGTGGGCGGCCCCAGAAGTTGCATCGCGGGCGCGATATCGGCCAATGGCCAGGCGGCAACCCTGCCGCCGGAACGCTGGCGGGGGCTTTCCTACAGCGCCCACCTCTGATCTGACTCGCCGGGCACACGTTCCGGCGGCAGCCTTC
Source organism: Sphingomonas sp. ACRSK (assembly GCF_022346685.1). Classification (NCBI taxonomy): domain Bacteria; kingdom Pseudomonadati; phylum Pseudomonadota; class Alphaproteobacteria; order Sphingomonadales; family Sphingomonadaceae; genus Sphingomonas; species Sphingomonas sp. ACRSK. The sequence goes on from NZ_JAKRNR010000002.1 coordinate 155,515, forward strand.
CGGCGCCGTCCGCCGGGGATGCGGGGAGGGCGGTTCTTGGACTAACTTTCGACTAACTTTCCGCGACGCGGCTCAGCCGCGCAGTCGCTCGATCGCCTGCGCAAGCGCGACGTAGAGCTTGCCCATGTCCGACGACAGCAGCGTCACGCCCAGCGGCGATCCGTCGCGCAGCGTCAGGATCTGGCGCAGCATCGCCTCGAAGTCGTGGATGTAGCGGTTCACCTGCTCGCGGAAGCCCGCATCCTCGTCGTAGAATTGCGCGATCTCGCGCGCCTGGGCGGAGTCGATCAGCTTGACGGCCCGGCGGGTGAACACGCCGCGGTCCCCCTTCAGATACGCGGCCCAGGCGGCGTCGGTCACTTCCTGCGAGAAGGCGCGGGTGATGTCGATGGAGGCCGAGTGCATCGCCTCGATCAACAGGGAGACCCGGCGCGCCAGCGTGTCCGTGTCGGACGCCTCGCGCTCCGCCTCATGCTCGGCGAGGCGCGCTTCCATGGCGGCGCTGGTCTCGGCGATCTGGCCGAGCTGCTGCGCCAGCCGGTCGGAGGCGCGGTGCGCAGTCTCGACCGCCTTGGTCGCAGCCTCGCCCAGGGCTGCGACCTGCTGCACGACCGCCCGGTCAATCGCACGCGAAAGCGCGGCGGCGCTCTCGGTCTGGAGCCGCTTGGCGGCGGTCGGCACGATCCGGTCGAACGCGTTCTGCGCGTCCTCCGCAGTGCCGGTCGCAGTCGCGCGGATCTGCTCCAGCGCCTCGATCAGCTGGGGTGCCGCCTCCTCGGCGAAGCGCCGGGTGGTCGCGACCGTCGCATCGACGATGACGTGAACGCCGTCCACGCGCTCGCGCCCGGTGTCCAGCGTCTCGGCCATGGTGCGTGCGGCGTCGTTCAGCGCCACCCGCTGGCCCTCGATCAGCGCCCCCACCTTTTCCACCGCCTGCTGCGTCGCCTCGGCGTCCTGCACCAGCGCGCGCACTTCCGGCGTGGTGCCTGCGACGGCGCCGCGCGTGATGGCGAGCCGCTGGTCCAGCCGCTCCAGCGCCGCCGGCAGCGTCTCGTCGAGCTCGCGCGCCGAGGCGTCGAGCGCGGTCAGCAGCCGCTCAGCCGTGGTGATCACCTCCTGCGCGGTCGCATCGCCATTGCGCATCGCCGCGGTGGTCGAGCCCACCAGGTTGCGCAGCGCGTCGATCGCCGCCGCCAGTGCCTGGGCGCGGTCGGTGCCGGTCGCATGCAGCGCGGCAAAGCGCGCGTCGACGTCGTCGATGCCCTCGGCCAGGGTACGCACCAGCGCATCGCCTTCGCGGTGCCGCTCGTCCAGCGTCGCGCCAATCCGCGCCAGTCCCTCCTCGATGCGGGCGATGCGCTCGTCCAGCGCCTCGCCCCCCTCGCGCGCGGTGCGTTCGATCGCCAGATGCTCGCGCTGGAGCCGCTCGATCGCGGCATCGCCCTCGGCGGCAAGTGCCGAGCGGGCATTCTCGACCGCGCTGCCGGTCCGCTCCAACACGGCCTCGATCATGTCGACCATGCTGCCCGCGACGGTTTCCAGCCGTGCGCCGGCAAAGTCGCCCGCCGCCTCGATCCGCGCCAGATGCTGCGCCAGCCGCTCGCTCGCCGCCCCGGCCTCGCTGCCTGCGACGCGTCCATGCTCCGCCAGTTGCACCAGCCGGGTGTCGAGCTCGCCCGCCGAGCGGGTCGCGGCCGTCCCCGCACGCTCGACCGCCTGGGCGATCTCGCTGATCTCGGTCCGGGCATCCGGCAGCGCCTGCACCAATCGCTGCAGCCGTTGCTCGGCCTCGCGCGCGGTGCCGCCCAGCAGGTCGGTGTGGCGCTTCAGCGCCTCGCTCTCCTGCGCCATGCCGCTGCGGATCACTGCCAGCCGTTCGCTGGCATTGCCGGCGAGCGCCAGCAGCGTGTTCGCCTGTTCCGCCAGTTCGGCGCGATTCGCCGCCAGCCGCTCGGTGAGCGCCGCGACCGACTGTTCCAGGCGCTCGGACTCCTCGCGCAGCCCGCTCGCCACGTCGCCGAACCGCCGCGCTTCCGCTGCGCTGTTGCGCTGGAAGACCAGCCACAGGATCGCCAGCAGCATCGGCGGCACGCACAGCGCCGCCACGAAGCTAGCGACCTGAGGCGGGAAGGGACCGCTCCCCAGCCAAGGTCCGGCCAGCGACACCATCAGCGCCACCCACCCGAACGCGAGCACCAGCACGACCGCCGGCACGAGCCAGCGCTTCGGTGAGGGGGCTTCCGCTTCGGCCTCGTCCTGCACGGCTTCGAACGAGCGGCGCGTCTCGCCCGCATATGCCTGTACGTCTGGCGCCTGTTCGCCCGCGGTGCTGAAGCCGGAATCCATGGGTCGGGGCTGTAGCATTTATTGCGCCTGCGCAACACCGGCCGGCCTCTCGCCTCGGCGCGGCCGCGGGCGGATCAGTCGCTCCGACGCAGCAGCTGCCAGTGAAGGCCGGACAGGCCCAGGGCACGGCGTTCCGCCACCACGGCATAGGGGTGGCCGCACGCGCGCACGTGCGCGGGAAAGGGGTGGTCGCCGTCCCGGTCGACCAGCACGAACGGCGCGGCCGGGCAGGGCGCGACCTGCACCTCCAGCGGATAGCCGCGTGCGGCCGCTGCCGCATCGAGCACCGCCGTCTCCCGGTCACGGTGCACCACGACGGTCGTCCCTCGAGGTGCGAGCGTGGCCATGGCGGCAATCGCCTGCCCCGGGTCGCCGCGCTGGTCGCGGATCAGCAGCCGGTCGGTCGCCAGCATCGCCACCGCCCCGGCGAGCAGCGCCACGCCGACCGCCGCCCGTGCCCGGGCGCCACGCTCGGCAAGCTGCGCCAGCCACTCGCCCAGCCACAGCAGCAGCCCGACGCTGCCGACCAGATAGTAGCGCGGCATCATGCTGTTGGGCAGCCCCAGCAGGGCGAGCACCAGCGGAAAGGCGATCGCGCTCCACAGCGCTAGGTCGCGCAGCCGGCTCCGGGGCGCCAGCACCAGCATCAGGGGAACCACCGCGCCCACCAGCGGCGGCAGCCCCAGCGTATAGTGGAGCAGCTGCGACAGCGCATGCGCCCAGCCGGCCCAGCTGTGCGGCTGCACGCCGCCCACGGCGAAACCGGTCGCGCTCGTGTGCGCGGCAAGCCACATCAGCGCGATGATGGTCGCCATCGTCAGCAGGGCAGGACCGAAGAGGCGCAGCATCTCGCGCGCCACGGTGCCAGGGCCGACGACGCGCCGCCGCTCGATCACCGCCCAGCCGAGCAGCGCCGCCAGCCCGAACACGATCGTCGCCTGGGCGAGCAGCCCCAGGCCAAGCGCGATCGCGAGGCTCGCTGCTCCGGGCGCTCGTTCAGGCGCGGCGAGCCAGCGGTCGACCAGCAGCACCGCGGTCGCGAACGCCAGCAGCATCGGCGCGTAGCCGCGGGCTTCCGAACCGTAGCAGACCAGCGCGGGCGACAACGCGAACAGTCCCGCCGTGATTGCGCCGGCCAAGGGGCTGCGCCGCCAGCCGATCGCCGCCGCCACGCCGATGGTGAGCGTGCCCGACGCGATCGCCAGCCCGCGCTGGAGGAGCGGCGGTGCATCGAACCCCACCACTTGCATCCACAGCGTGTTGAGGTGGTGGTTGTTGTCGTGGTTGATCAGCCAGAGGATGCCGAGCGGCGTTCCCGCGTCGCGGGCGAACACCGCCGACCAGGCCTCGTCCAGCCACAGCGCGCCGGTGCCCGCCGCGATGCGCAGCACGAGCCCCGCCACGATCGCTGTCGCGACGGCCGCAAGCGCCCAGCGCTCGTCCTGCTTCCACGCCCCCATGCGTACCCCCTAGGCTCAGGCTAGCGGGCAGGGGTCAGCGCGCATAGGCGTCGATCAGCGATCCTACGTAATCGGGGCTCTTGCCGCTCAGTTCGGCCACCGGCTTGTCGCCATAGATGAAGCCGTGCGCGGGATAGATGCTGCCGCCCAGCCCGTCGCTGTCGCGATACCAGACCTTCACCTGCGTCCAGTCGTTCTCGGGGGAGACGTCGAACAGCGTCACGTCCTGCTCCACCTGTCCACGCGTGCCGCCGATCCGCGACCAGTTTGCGTGGGTCACCATCAGCACGCGCTTGTCCACGATCCGGCTGACCACTGCGACATGGCCGAGCCGCAGCCGCTCGGACTTCGCCATCGCCAGCACCGCGCCGACCTTGGGGATATGGCCGCGCTCGTACTTGCCCTTCGCCTGGTCCCACCAGGTCCAGGCATCGCCATAGATCTGCACGCCCGATGCGCTGCGGGCAAAGGGCACGCACTCGCCCGTATAGTCGAGCAGGGTTCGCGCGCCGGCGGGCAGCGTCGCGGTGACAGCAAGGGAGAGGCAGAGCGCGCCCCTGAGCATCGAAGCGAACATAGGGCGGTGGTAGCCCGGCTTCCTAACCTGTCGGTTAACGCGCACGCAGGGAAGATCGCAAAAGCACGGGCGCTCAGCCGGCGCGGGCTTCCGATCGTGCTTCCATCAGGTCCCAGAGCCCGCGGTGCTGGGCGAGCAACTGTTCCATCCCGAACAGCATCGCCCGCTCGGTCGCCCGGTTGGCAGCGAGCATGGCGACCAGGTCGGTGGTCGCGGCCGAGTCGGGCAAGGTGAGCGGCACCGGGTCCGCTCCCTGGCGGATCGCCGCCGCATCAAGGCCGGTGCGGATCGCCGGCCAATCGAGCACCAGCGCGATCGCAGCGCCCAGCGCACAGCCACGACGCTCGGACTGCGAAAGCATGTCGATCGCGTGGCGCTGCGCGGCGATCGCCGCTTCGGTATTGGCCTGTCCCGGCGTGCTCGGCATCGGCCCCGCCGCGGCAGCCAGCGCCACCAGGTGGCCGCGCTCCTGGGCGAAGCCCGCCGCCGCCTCGATCAGCCAGTCGCGCGCAAAGTCGAAGTCGCTATGGGCTGCCGCATGTTCGATGACGCCGGGCTGCCGGCCGTGGAGGAAGCAGAGGTGATGGGCGGCATCGGCGACGTCGCGTGGGTCGCACGCGTCGCGGGCGAGCGCCGCAAGCTGCGGCTGCCCGGCACTGCCGTCGCGCTTCGCCAGCGACGACACCATGGACCATGCGTCCGGCGCCGTCGCGCTGATCACCCCACCCACGGACCGGCCTCCTCCGTCGCCTCCATGCCCCGGGGCCGCCATGACACCCGCTGGTGCCCGGACGCGTAGCAGAAGGGCGTAAACAGACCGTGCACGTGGCGCCGGGACGTCACAAAAGAAAGACCCCGAAAAGCGCTGCTTTCCGGGGCCTTCTGGTGCTTACTGGTCGAGGAAGCTGCGCATCTTGCGAGACCGGCTCGGATGCTTGAGCTTCCGGAGCGCCTTTGCCTCGATCTGGCGGATGCGTTCGCGGGTGACCGAGAACTGCTGCCCGACCTCTTCCAGCGTGTGATCGGTGTTCATGCCGATGCCGAAGCGCATGCGCAGCACGCGCTCCTCACGCGGGGTGAGCGAGGCGAGGACGCGGGTGACGGTTTCCTTCAGGTTCGCCTGGATCGCGGCGTCCACGGGGATGATCGCGTTCTTGTCCTCGATGAAGTCGCCCAGGTGGCTGTCTTCCTCGTCGCCGATCGGCGTTTCGAGGGAGATCGGCTCCTTGGCGATCTTCATCACCTTGCGCACCTTCTCCAGCGGCATGGAGAGGCGCTCGGCCATCTCCTCCGGCGTCGGTTCGCGGCCCTGCTCGTGCAGGAACTGGCGGCTGGTGCGCACCAGCTTGTTGATCGTCTCGATCATGTGGACCGGGATGCGGATGGTCCGCGCCTGGTCGGCGATCGAGCGGGTGATCGCCTGGCGGATCCACCACGTCGCATAGGTCGAGAACTTGTAGCCGCGGCGATACTCGAACTTGTCCACCGCCTTCATCAGGCCGATGTTGCCTTCCTGGATCAGGTCCAGGAATTGCAGGCCGCGGTTGGTGTACTTCTTGGCGATCGAGATCACGAGGCGCAGGTTCGCCTCGACCATCTCCTTCTTGGCGATGCGCGCCTCGCGCTCCGCCTTCTGCACCATGTTCACGATGCGGCGGAACTCGGTGAGCGCCATGCCGGTCTGCTGCGAAATCTCGGCGACCTCGCTGCGGATGCGGTCGACGGCGGCGGCTTCGTTCTCGGCGAACGCCTTCCACTTCTTGTCGAGCGTCGCGACCGAGGTCAGCCACTGCTCGTCCATCTCGTGGTCGACATACTGCTCCAGGAACGACTTGCGCGGCACCTTGTGGCGCTCGGCAAGGCGCAGCATCTGGCCGCCCAGCGTCGTCAGGCGCCGGTTGAACGCATAGAGCTGGTCGACGAGATACTCGATCTTCGCCTGGTGGAACTGGACGCTCTCGACCTCCGCGGTCAGGTCCTCGCGCAGCTTCTGGTAGGTCGCCTCGTCGGCGGCCGACAGCTCGCCGCCCGACGACATGGCGTCCAGCCGGCGCGCCTGCATGCGCGAGAACTGCTCATAGATCGCGGTGATGTTGGCGAACTTCTCCAGCGCCTGCGGCTTGAGCGTCTCCTCCATCTGCGCGAGGCTGAGGGTGTTGTCCTCCTCCTCGTCGTCGGAGTTGCGCGGGCCGCGGCGCTCGCCATCCTCGTCCTCCGAAGATTCCTCTTCCGGCTCTTCCTCTTCCTTGAAGGAGGGGCCGGTGCTCTTCTCGCTGATCTCGTCGCCTTCGTCGTCTTCGGCGGCTTCGACCTGCTCGGCGGACGGACCCTTCGACAGCATCGCGTCGAGATCCAGGATCTCGCGCAGCTGCATCGTGCCTTCGTTCAGCGCCTCGGACCAGCCGATGATCGCGTTGAAGGTGATCGGGCTCTCGCACAGCCCCAGGATCATCGTGTCCCGGCCGGCCTCGATGCGCTTGGCGATCGCGATCTCGCCCTCGCGGCTGAGCAGCTCGACGGCGCCCATCTCGCGCAGGTACATGCGGACGGGATCGTCGGTACGATCGACCGTCTCCTTCTTCTTCGCCGCCTCGAACGCAGGTGCGGAATCGTCCTGCTGGTCACCCGAATCCTCGTCGCCGTCGTCGGCGGCCTGCTCGGTCTCGCCTTCCTCGCCGGCTTCCTCGTTCTCGACGACGTTCACGCCCATTTCATTGAGCGCGGCCATGATGTCCTCGATCTGCTCCGAGGACATCTGGTCCTGCGGCAGCATCTCGTTGAGCTGATCGACCGTGATGTAGCCGCGCTTCTTTGCGCGCGCGATCAGCTTCTTGATCGATCCCTCGTTCAGATCGATCAGCGGCGCGTCGCCCGTCTCCATCGTGTCGTCGCCGCCACCGTTCGCCTTCGCCATCAATTGCCCTCGAAAAACCCGGACTGAAATCCGGCCTGATTCTAATCGTCTTCGTCTGCCAGCACCAGATTTGCAAGACGCGCCTTGAGCGCTTCCTGTTCCTGCACCAGCGCCACCTGACGCTCGAATGCGGTCTCATCGAGCCCGGCCTGCAACGCTGCCGTCGCCTCCGCCAATGCCGCATCCACTGCGGGACGCGTCACCAGAACGGCGATCGCCTCGTCCAGGTCCGCCACCGCCCGCGCTTCGTCGTCCTCGTCATGACGAGTGAACGAAAAGGGCAGGGTATCCGCCCTCAGCAGTTCGTTTGCGATGTCGTTGAAACCAGACTTCGCCAATATGGTACGAACTCCGCCGCTATCAAGTTGCCGGTCGGCAAGTGCCATATCGACGACCGCTTCGAACAACCGCCCGAGCGCGCCGTCGGCCAGGCGAAGCGATCCCAGCACCTCCAGGTGCCGGGCGATCTGCGCGGGGTGGCGGATCAGCCCGGCGACCACGGCCTTGGCGAGCACCGGGTCGATGCCCTGTGCGATCTGGCGCGCGGTGTCGGACGGCGGCGGCTCGGGCGGGCGCCAGCCGCCGCGCTGGCCCGGCCGGTTGCCGCCGCGCTGCTGTCCCCCGTTGCCGCGCTGCCACGAACCACCGCCGCCGCCCTGCCACTGTCGGTTCCGCTCGGGCGGCGCGAACGCCGCGTCGCAGCGGTTGCGGAACTCCGACAGATACTCGTCGCGCACCATCGGGTCGCCGATCGTGCGGGCAAGCTCGCCCAGCCGGCGCTTCAGGCCCGCGCGGTTCTCCGGCGTCGTGAGCGGTTCTGCGGCAAGCTCCTGCTTCCACAGCCGCTCGACCAGCGGCTCGGGCTCGCGCAGCAGCGCCTCGAACGCGCCCGGTCCTTTGCTGCGGACCAGGTCGTCGGGATCCTGACCCTGCGGCAGCGTCACGAAGGAAAGGCTGCGGCCGGGCCCCAGCAGCGGCAGCGCGCGATGCGCCGCGCGGATCGCCGCCTTCTGCCCCGCGGAGTCCCCGTCGAAGCACAGGATCGGCACGTCCGCCATCCGCCACAGCCGTTCCAGCTGGCTCTCCGTCATCGCGGTGCCGAGCGGCGCCACTGCCTCGCCGAACCCCGCCTGGGCCAGCGCGATCACGTCCATATAGCCCTCGACCGCGATCACGCGGCCTGCCTTGCGGGCGGCAGCCTGCGCGCGATCAAGGTTGAAGAGCGTGCGCCCCTTGTCGAACAGCGGCGTCTCGGGGGAATTGAGGTACTTCGGCTCGCCGTCGCCGATCACGCGGCCGCCAAAGGCGATCACCCGGCCGCGCACGTCGCGGATCGGGATCATCAGCCGGCCGCGGAACCGGTCATAGGGCGCCTTGTCCTCGACCTGGATCAGCAGCCCCGCCTCGACCAGCATCGGGTCGCCATAGCTGCCGAGGGCTTCCTTGAGCTTGCCCCGCGAGTCGGGGGAAAAGCCCAGCCCAAAGCTGCGCGCCGTGCTCGCAGAGATGCCCCGCCGCTCCAGCGCCGCCCGCGCCTCGGCACCGGCGAGCCCGTGCAGCTGCTCGGTGAACCAGCGCGCCGCCTCCTCCATCGCATCGTGGAGGCCCTTGGCGCGCTCGGCGCGTTCGGCGGAGCGCCGGTCCTGCGCCGGCACTTCCAAACCAACGGCTTGCGCCAGTTCCTTCACCGCGTCGATGAAGGGCAGCCCGCGCTGGTCGGTCATCCAGCGGATGGCATCGCCATGCGCCGAACAGCCGAAGCAGTGATAGAAGCCCTTGTCGTCGTTGACGTAGAAGCTGGGCGTCTTCTCGTTGTGAAACGGGCAGCAGGCGCGCCACTCCCGCCCCGCACGCTGGAGCTTCACGGTCTTGCCGATCAGCGCCGACAGCACCGTGCGGGCGCGTAGCTCGTCGAGGAACTGGGGGGAGAGGCTCATGGGTACGCGCCGCCGGCGCCCCCGCCGCCAGGCAGGGACGCGCTCGGGCTCAGCCTGCCAGCGCCGCCTTCACCGCGCCCGACGCCTTGCTCATGTCGAGATTGGCGGCGTGACGCGCCTTCAGCTCGGCCATGACGCGGCCCATGTCCTTCATGCCCGTGGCACCGAGTTCGGCCTTGATCGCCTCGATCGCCGCCGCCGTCTCGGCCTCGTCCATCTGGGCGGGCAGGAAGCGCTCGATCACCTCGACCTCGGCGGCTTCGTTCGCGGCGAGCTCCGGGCGGTTGCCCTGCTCGTACATGGCGATCGATTCGCGGCGCTGCTTCACCATCTTCTGCAGCACCTCGACGACCAGCGCGTCGTCGTCGGCGGGGGCGCCGCCGGTCCGCACCTCGATGTCCCGGTTCTTGATCGCGGACTGGATCAGGCGGATCGTGGCGGTCGTCGGCTTGTCGCCGCCCTTCATGGCGGAAACCAGCGCAGCCTTGATGGTGTCGCGAATCATCGGTTCTCTCGGTTCGTCGGAAAGCCGGGGAGGGTAGCCGGAACTCGCCTTCTTTAACAGATTGACGTGGGGGCCAGTGGGCCTTAGCCGGCAGCGCTTAGCGACATCGCCAGCACAACCTTTTTCAGGAGGATCGCCCGAGTGGCCGACGCCAAACCCATGCCCGCGCCCGAAGGAGCCACCGGCGTACTCGTTCTGGCGTCGGGGGACGTGTTGTGGGGCCGCGGCTTCGGTGCCGAGGGCGACGCCGTCGGTGAAGTCTGCTTCCACACCGCGATGACCGGGTACCAGGAGATCATGACCGATCCGTCCTTTGCCGGGCAGATCATCACCTTCACCTTCCCGCACATCGGCAACGTCGGCGCCAACCCCGACGACATCGAGGCGAACGACCCCCACGCGCTCGGCATGATCGTGCGCGAGGATCCGACCGCACCCAGCAACTTCCGCTCGTCCGAGCCGCTGATCGCCTGGATGCGCAAGCACGGCCGTATCGGCCTGGCCGGCATCGACACGCGCGCGCTCACCCGCCGCATCCGCGTCGGCGGCGCCCCCAACGGCGTCATCGCGCATTCGCCCACCGGCGAGTTCGACATCGACGCGCTGCTCGAAAAGGCGCGCGGCTGGCCGGGGCTGGAGGGCATGGACCTCGCCAAGGACGTCAGCTGCGAGACGCATTACGGCTGGCAGGGCGGCATCTGGCGCCTGGGCGCCGGCTACGACACCAGCGAGAACCCGGCCGACGAGGCTCAGGCGCGGGCAGCGCAGGCCAGCGCCGCGCCCCACGTCGTCGCGATCGACTATGGTTCGAAGCGCAACATCTTCCGCAATCTCGTCCAGGCCGGCGCGCGCGTCTCGGTGCTGCCCGCCACCGCCACCTTCGAAGAGGTGATGGCGCAGAACCCGGATGGCATCTTCCTGTCCAACGGCCCGGGCGATCCGGCCGCGACCGGCGAATACGCCGTTCCGGTGATCCGCCAGCTGCTCGACACCGGCAAGCCGCTGTTCGGCATCTGCCTCGGCCACCAGCTGCTCGGCCTGGCGGTCGGCGCCACCACGACCAAGATGTTCCAGGGCCACCGCGGCGCCAACCACCCGGTCAAGCGGCTGGAAGACGGTGCGGTCGAGATCACCTCGATGAACCACGGCTTCGCCGTCGAGCGCGACAGCCTGCCCGCCAACGTCCGCGAGACCCATGTCTCGCTGTTCGACGGCAGCAACGCGGGGCTTGAGCTCACCGATAAGCCGGCGTTCAGCGTCCAGTACCACCCCGAAGCCAGCCCCGGCCCGCAGGACAGTTTCTACCTGTTCGAGCGGTTTGTGGGGATGCTGACGAAGGCCGTTTGATGCAGGCGCTGCCGCCTCCGCCGCCTGCGCAACAATGCGTGAAGGCTGCTGATGCAGCCGCAGTCCGCATTGAGATGTTCGTGGTAGCAAGCGGTGATCCGAGCCAAGTCGAGGCTTGGCTGGCTACGGCAAAGACGCATCCCGGCTGGATAGTTGATGCCGATGCGCAGTCGAACGGCACGCGTTTCGTGCGCCTGCGGCTTCCGAGCGAGACACCTTACCGGTGATCGGCGGAGCAATTTACGACGGGCATCGGCGGCAACTGACCGTGACCATGAATACGCAGCCCCCGATTTGTGAGGCCGAAGAAGACTAATGCCAAAACGCACCGACATCTCCTCCATCCTCGTCATCGGCGCCGGGCCGATCGTCATCGGCCAGGCCTGTGAGTTCGATTATTCGGGCGTGCAGGCGATCAAGGCGCTGAAGGAAGAGGGCTTTCGCATCGTCCTGGTCAATTCGAACCCGGCGACGATCATGACCGATCCTGAGCTGGCCGACGCGACCTATGTCGAGCCGATCACCCCGGCCGTGGTCGCCAAGATCATCGAGAAGGAGCGCCCCGATGCGGTGCTCCCGACGATGGGCGGGCAGACCGCGCTCAACACCGCGCTCGCGCTGTTCCGCGACGGCACGCTCGACAAGTTCGGCGTGAAGATGATCGGTGCCGACGCCGACGCGATCGACAAGGCCGAGGACCGGCTGAAGTTCCGCGATGCGATGGACAAGATCGGCCTCGAAAGCGCGCGCTCGGCGATCGCGCATACTGAGGCGGAGGCGCTGGAGGGGCTCGAGAAGGTCGGCCTGCCCGCGATCATCCGTCCCAGCTTCACGCTCGGCGGCACCGGCGGCGGCGTCGCCTATAACAAGGACGAGTTCCTCAAGATCGTCCGCGCCGGCCTCGACGCCTCGCCCACCACCGAGGTGCTGATCGAGGAGTCGCTGCTCGGCTGGAAGGAATATGAGATGGAGGTGGTCCGCGACCGTGCGGACAACTGCATCATCGTCTGTTCGATCGAGAACATCGACCCGATGGGCGTCCACACCGGCGACTCCATCACGGTCGCGCCTGCGCTGACGCTGACCGACAAGGAATACCAGATCATGCGCAACGCATCGATCGCGGTCCTGCGGGAAATCGGCGTCGAAACAGGCGGTTCCAACGTCCAGTTCGCAGTCAATCCGAAGGACGGTCGCCTGATCGTCATCGAGATGAACCCGCGCGTGTCGCGCTCCTCGGCGCTCGCGTCCAAGGCGACCGGCTTCCCGATCGCCAAGGTCGCGGCCAAGCTCGCGGTCGGGTACACTCTGGACGAGATCACCAACGACATCACCGGCGCCACGCCGGCCTCGTTCGAGCCGACCATCGACTATGTGGTCACCAAGATCCCGCGCTTCGCGTTCGAGAAGTTCAAGGGCTCGGAGGCCGTGCTCTCCACCGCGATGAAGTCGGTGGGCGAGGTGATGGCGATCGGCCGCAACATCCACGAAAGCCTGCAAAAGGCGCTGCGCGGCCTCGAAACCGGCCTGTGCGGCTTCAACGAGGTCGAGCGGCTGGTCGGCGCGCGCCGCGACCTGATCGAAGCAGCGCTCGCGGTCGCCACCCCGGACCGGCTGCTGGTCGCGGCACAGGCGCTGCGCGAGGGCTTCACCGTCGCCGAGGTCCATGCGATCGCCAAGTACGACCCTTGGTTCCTGGAGCGCATCGCCGAGATCATCGCTGCCGAGGACGAGGTGAAGCGCAACGGCCTGCCGATCGACACGGCCGGCATGCGCCGCCTCAAGGCGATGGGTTTCTCCGACAAGCGGCTCGCCAAGCTCGCGCTCGACTCCGTCCACCTGCGCGGCATGCAGCGCGGCATCGCGCAAGGGTCGGGCCTGATCCACGAGGTGGTGAAGGCGATGTCCGGCGGCGTGACCGAGGCGGAGGTGCGCGAGCATCGCCTGAAGCTCGGCGTCCGCCCGGTCTTCAAGCGCATCGATACCTGCGCCGCGGAGTTCGAGGCGAAGACGCCGTACATGTACTCGACCTATGAGGCGCCGACCTTCGGCGATCCCGAGGACGAGAGCCAGCCGTCCGAGCGCACCAAGGTTGTGATCCTGGGCGGCGGTCCCAACCGCATCGGCCAGGGCATCGAATTCGACTATTGCTGCTGCCACGCCTGCTTCGCGCTGTCGGACGCGGGCTATGAGACGATCATGGTCAACTGCAATCCGGAGACGGTGAGCACCGACTATGACACCTCCGACCGCCTCTATTTCGAGCCGCTGACGGCCGAGGACGTGCTGGAGATCCTGCACGTCGAGCAGCAGAAGGGCACGCTCCTGGGGGTCATCGTCCAGTTCGGCGGCCAGACCCCGCTCAACCTCGCCAAGGCGCTGGAAGACGCAGGCATCCCGATCCTGGGCACCAGCCCGGATGCGATCGACCTGGCCGAGGACCGCGAGCGTTTCGCAGCCCTCGTCTCCAAGCTCGGCCTGCTCCAGCCGGCAAACGGCATCGCCCGCAGCCGCGACGAGGCCGTCGCGGTCGCGGAGCGCATCGGCTACCCGGTCCTGATGCGTCCCAGCTATGTGCTCGGCGGCCGCGCGATGGAGATCGTCGATAGCCAGCGCCAGCTTGATGACTATATCCAGACGGCCGTGCAGGTCTCCGGCGACAGCCCCGTGCTGATCGACCAGTATCTGCGCGACGCGATCGAGGTCGACGTCGACGCGATCAGCGACGGTGCCGACGTGACCGTCGCGGGCGTGCTCCAGCACATCGAGGAAGCCGGCGTCCATTCGGGCGACAGCGCCTGCTCGATCCCGCCCTACAGCCTGTCGGCCGAACTCATCGCCGAGATCGAGCGCCAGACGGTGGCGCTTGCCAAGGCGCTGTCGGTGAAGGGGCTGATGAACATCCAGTTCGCGGTCAAGGACGGGCAGGTCTACCTCATCGAGGTGAACCCGCGCGCCTCGCGCACCGTGCCGTTCGTGGCCAAGGCGATCGGCGTTCCCGTCGCCAAGATCGCCAGCCGGGTGATGGCGGGCGAGAAGCTGGCCGATCTGCCGCCAATCGATCGCAACATCGACCACATCGCCGTCAAGGAAGCCGTGTTCCCCTGGGGCCGCTTCCCCGGCGTCGATCCGGTGCTCAGCCCGGAGATGAAGTCCACCGGCGAAGTCATGGGTATCGATAGCGATTTCGCTACCGCCTTCGCCAAGTCGCAGCTCGGCGCCGGCATCACCCTGCCAACCGGCGGCACCGTGTTCGTGTCGGTAAAGGACAGCGACAAGGCGGTGATCCTGCCGGGCGCGCGGCTGCTGGTGGAACTGGGCTTCGCCATCGTCGCCACCGCCGGCACCGCCGACTATCTCGCCGAACACGGCGTGCCGGTCGAGCGCGTCAACAAGGTGGCCCAAGGCCGGCCGCACATCGTCGACCGCATCCTCGACGGCGACATCGCGCTGATCTTCAACACCACCGAAGGCTGGCAGTCGCTGCGCGACTCCGAATCCATCCGTGCCTCTGCGGTCGCGCAGAAGGTGCCGTACTTCACCACGGCATCGGCGAGCGTGGCCACGGCGCAGGCGATCGAGGCCCTCTCGCGGCGCTCCCTTGAAGTGCGTCCGCTACAGGCCTATTATTCGCGGCCGCACAACTGATCCCCAGAACAAGACGATAGGTGCGGGCGGGCCATCCGGGTCCGCTCGCGCCAGGGGACGTGAACGAAGGACCGCAACGATGGCGACCGTCGAAAAGATGCCGATGCTCCAGGAGGGCTATGAAAAGCTCATCCAGGACCTGAAGCGTCTCAAAGAAGAACGGCCGCAGATCGTGGACGCGATCGAGGAAGCGCGCGCGCACGGCGATCTTTCTGAAAACGCCGAATACCACGCTGCCAAGGAGCGCCAGGGCCAGGTCGAGGCATCGATCTCCGACATTGAGGACAAGCTCAGCCGCGCGCAGGTGATCGACCCGCGCGACCTGTCGGGCGACAAGATCGTGTTCGGCGCCACCGTCACGCTGCTCGACGATGACGACAAGCCGGTGAAGTACCAGATCGTCGGCCAGACCGAGGCGGACGCCAAGACCGGCCGCATCTCGTACAACTCGCCGCTCGGCCGCGCGCTGATCGGCCGCAAGGTCGACGACGAGGTCGAGGTCTCGGTTCCCGCCGGCGACCGCTATTACGTGGTGTCCAAGATCGAGTTCATCTGATCGACCGGCCCGGCGCGCGGGGACGTTCGCCGGGCTCGTGCGTTCCGCCCGGGCAACCAGGAAGGAAACGCATGGGACTGCTCGTCGACGGTGTTTGGCAGGATCGCTGGTACGACACCAGCAAGACGGGCGGGCGGTTCGAGCGCTCCAAGAGCCAGTTCCGCAACTGGGTGACGCCCGACGGCGCCGCCGGCCCGACCGGCGAGGGCGGTTTCGCGGCGGAACCCGGCCGCTATCACCTCTACGTCAGCCTCGCCTGTCCCTGGGCCCACCGCACGCTGATCGCGCGCCGGCTGAAGGGGCTGGAAGACCTCGTCTCCGTCTCGGTCGTGCACTGGCTGATGCAGGAGAACGGCTGGACCTTCGCCGGCGGCCCCTGCGTCACGGGCGATCCGCTCCACGGCGCCGACTATCTCCACCAGGTCTATACCGCCGCCGATCCGCACTACAGCGGTCGCGTCACCGTGCCGGTCCTGTGGGACAAGCAGCGCGCCACCATCGTCAGCAACGAGTCCGCCGACATCCTGCGCATGTTCGGCAGCGCTTTCGACGGCGCGGGCGCGCGGCCGGGCGACTTCTCCCCCGAACCCCTGCGGCCGGAGATCGACGCGCTCAACGAGCGCATCTACACGCACGTCAACAACGGCGTGTACCGCGCCGGCTTCGCCACCACGCAGCAGGCCTATGAGGAAGCCGTCGTCCCGCTGTTCGCAGCTCTCGACGCACTGGAGGTGCGGCTGGGGCAGGGGCGCTACCTGTTCGGCGATACGCTGACCGAGGCCGACATCCGCCTCTTCACCACCCTCATCCGCTTCGACCCGGTCTATCACGGCCACTTCAAGTGCAACCTGCGCCGGATCGCCGACTATCCCGCGCTCTCCCGCTTCGTCCGCGACGTCTACCACCTGCCGGGCGTCGCGGAGACGACCAACTTCGATCACATCAAGCGGCACTATTATCAGAGCCACACCACCATCAACCCGACCGGCATCGTCCCCGTCGGGCCGGACATGGCGCTGGAGCTCGGCGCATGACCGACCGCAGCCTGGTCGCCGCACACCCCGCCCATCGCGATGACATCGCCGACCTCGTCACCCGCCGTCCGCTGCCCGGACCCGGCCTGCCGCAGGTCGATCCGTTCCTGTTCCTTAACCACCACGGCCCGCAGACCTACCCGCCCGGCAACCACGGCCTGCCGTTCGGCCCGCACCCGCACCGCGGGTTCGAGACGGTGACCTTCATCCTGGAGGGCAGCCTCGCCCACCACGACACCGGCGGCCACGCCTATGTGGTCGATGCGGGCGGCGTGCAGTGGATGACGGCCGGCTCGGGCCTGATCCACGCCGAACTCTCCCCGCCCGCATTCAAGCGAGACGGCGGCCCGATGGAGATCCTGCAGCTCTGGGTGAACCTGCCCGGCCGCCTCAAGATGACCGAGCCGCGCTACACCGGCGTGCAGGCGGATGCGATCCCGGTGTTGCCGCTCGGGAGCGGCAGCGAACTGCGGCTCATCTCCGGCAGCTTCGCCGATACGCAGGGTCCGGTGGACTCGCTCACCGGCGTCTTCATGTCGGTCGTATCGCTCGCCCCCGGAGCCGACGTCCGGCTGCCGGCACCCGCCGACCGCAGCGTCTTCCTCTACGCCGTGCGCGGAAACGTTGCCGTCGCGGGCAAGCCGCTCCCGCAATGGCACCTCGCCGAACTCGCCCACGACGGGGACACGCTCGCGCTCGCAAGCGGTGACGGTGCGCTGCTTCTCTTCGGCCACGCCGACGCGATTGACGAGCCGGTCGTCGCCCACGGACCCTTCGTGATGAACACGCGCGAGGAGATCGTCCAGGCGATCCACGATTACCAGGCCGGTCGCTTCGGCGATCCTGCCGGCCTTCGCATCTGACAGGGGGAGACAGGCATGCGCGTCGCGGTGTTCAGTACCAAGGGCTATGACCGCCGGTTCCTGGAGGCTGCCAATGCGCGGTTCGGCCACGCGCTGAGCTTCTTCGAGGCGCGGCTGGACGAGCAGACGGCGGTGCTGGCGGAGGGCCACGACGCGGTCTGCGTCTTCGTCAACGATCGGGTCGACCGGCCCGTGCTGGAGGCGCTGGCGAACACGGGCATCCGCACCATCGCCTTGCGGTGCGCCGGCTTCAACAATGTCGATCTGCGCGCAGCCGACGCGCTGGACATCACGGTCGTGCGCGTGCCCGCCTATTCGCCGCACGCGGTGTCGGAGTTCACCGTCGCGCTGCTGATGGCGCTCGATCGCAAGATCCACCGCGCCTGGGCCCGCGTTCGGGAAAACAACTTCGCGCTCGACGGGCTGATCGGCCGCAACGTTCACGGCCGCACGGTGGGCGTGATCGGAACCGGTCGCATCGGCGGGTATGTCGCGCGCGCCTTTCGCCTCGGCTTCGGTTGCGAGGTGCTGGCAAGCGACGTCACGCCCGATCCCGAACTGGAGGCGATCGGCGTGCGCTATGTCGAGCCGGCCGAATTGCTGCGCCACGTCGACATCGTCAGCCTCCATTGTCCGCTGACGCCCGAGACGCGCCACATCGTCGACGCCGCAGCCATCGCGGCCGCACGCCCCGGCCTGATCGTCGTGAACACCAGCCGCGGCGGGCTGATCGACACCTCTGCGCTGATCGAGGGCCTCAAGTCCCGCAAGATCGGCGGCGTCGCGCTGGACGTCTATGAGCAGGAGGCGGACCTGTTCTTCGAGGATCTGTCTGACGAGATCATCCAGGACGATGTCTTCCAGCGCCTGCTGACCTTTCCGAACGTCCTCGTCACCGGCCACCAGGCGTTCCTGACCAACGAGGCGCTCGAAGCCATCGCCGCCACCACCCTCGACAGCCTCGCCCGCGCCGAAGCCGGTGAACCGCTCCCGCTACGCCTCAGCGCAGAGATGGTGCACGCCTAGCCAGGCCATACCACCGGCAGCCGCGGGAGTAGCTACGCGATCCGGGAGCGGTGTTTCGGTGCTCCTGGAACCGCGGCACCGCCGACCAGGGCAGCCAGACCCTTAGTCCGCGTCGTCTTCCCCACGCTTGCGCGCGCAGGCGGCGTGGCACCCGCCGGGGCATTGCTTGTCCGGCCCTTGCCGATCCTCCCCGATGGGGATCGACATGCGCCCGCCGTGGCACGTCGCCACCACCAGCACCCGGCTCGGCAGCGCACCCGCGGGCACCGCGAGCATCAGCGCGCTCGCTCCGGAAAGGGCCGCACAGGCGAGACGCGTGAAGGGCGGGGCGCTGGTCAGCATCGCGCTACCTTCATGCGCGGTGGTCGCCCTGTCCACGTTGACCGCGCGCAAACACGGCTTTGGGCTGGATCAAAGCTGGTAGGCCGGGCCGCTCCTATCCCGCCCTCACCCAATTTGAAGGAGACGGGGGATGAACAAGACGATGAAGGGCGCGATCCTCGCCGCTCTTGCAGCCGGTGTGGCGGCAACGCCTGCGGCAGCCCAGGATACCGGCCGCGTCGGAGTCGCGGCAGGCGACGTCCTGGTCCGCCTGCGCGGCATCGTCGTGGCGCCGAACGAGAAGTCGGGCAGCGTGCTCCCGGCGTTCCCGGGTGAAAAGGTCAGCGTCAACAACAGCTTCATGCCCGAAGTTGACGTCACCTATATGGCCACCGACAACATCGGCTTCGAACTGATCGCCTCCACCACCAAGCACAAGGCATCGGGCCAGACCGGCACCACCGGCTCGCTCGGCAAGCTCGCCAGCACCTGGGTGCTCCCCCCGACGCTCACGGCCCAGTACCACCTCAACCCGACGGGCACCGTGCGCCCCTATGTCGGCGCGGGCGTCAACTACACGATCTTCTGGAACGAGAAGGCGTCGGGCTCGCTCGAGGCTGCGGTCGGCGAGACCCGGGTCAAGATGGACGACAGCTTCGGCTGGGCCGCCCAGGCTGGCGTCGACATCGATCTCACGCCCAAGGTCTTCCTGAACCTTGACGTGAAGTACATCGACATCGACACCACCGCCAAGCTCTACACCACCGCGGCCGGTCGCCAGACCGTCAAGCTCAGTCTCGATCCGCTGGTGTTCGGCATCGGCATCGGCACCCGCTTCTAAGGCTCTCCGCCCAGAGCGAGGGGACCCTGTTCCTCCACCTCAACCGACTGCCCGCGCAGGACGGAGAGGCGGGGGGGCAGGGTTTTTGCGTGTACGATGACGCTGGAGTGGAAGACGAACCCCGCCGCAAGCGGCAACAGGGCGTCAGGAAAGCGCCAGCCAACCCGCCGCGCCGCCAAAGCCGACGAGCGCGAGCGGCAGCCAACGCCCCTTCAGCCGCCAGCTGACCAGCGCCGCGACCACGAAGATCGCCACCACCGGCAGCAGGCGGGGCGCTCGCTCCAGCGTGCTCGCGCCGAGCTCCAGGAAGGTCGCGGCGATGATGCCGACGACCATCGCGGCGACGCCGTCGAGCACGCGGTGTAGGGTCGGGTTGTCGACCAGCGCCTCCAGCCGCTCGAAGAAGAGGAGCGAGAAGGCAAAGGCCGGCAGGAACATGCCCGCCGTGATCGCCAGCGCGCCCGCCAGTCCCCCGGCGAGATAGCCGGCAAAGGTCGCAAAGATCACCAGCGGCGCCGGCAACAGCCCTGCGAGCGCCACCCCATCGAGAAAGGCGCCGTCCGCGAGCCAGCCCCGGCCCACCGTATCCTCGCGCACATAGGGGATGGCGGTATAGGCGCCCCCAAAGGTGAGAAGCCCCCCCTTGAGCCCCGCCACGAAGAGCGCGAGGACTCCGGCCGGGGCGGCTACGTGCGTGAGCACGGCGGCGTCCGGCGCCCCGCGACTCTGGATCACGATCCAGGCCGCGACCGCCACCAGCAGCACCGAACCCAGGATCGCCACCGGCCGCCGAAGAAGCGCATGGGCAGCCCCCGTCGCCGCCAGCAGGACCCAGAAGGGTACCCCCGCCAGCGTGCCGAGGAGGCCCAGGATCGCCAGCCCCACCAGGGTCCGGTCGACCAGGATATGGCTGCCGATCCGGTGCACGGCCCGCAGGATGATCGCCAGCACCGCCGCCTGCACACCCAGCAGCACCCCGGCGAGCTGCGCATCGCCCGCGATAAAGGCGGCATAGGCCCAGGCGCACAGCAGCATCAGGAGGAAGCCCGGCAGCATGAACCCCAGGCCCGCCAGCACCCCGCCGATGCGCCCACGCGCGACCATGCCCATGTGCACGCACAGCTCGTGCGCCTCCGGCCCGGGCAGCACCTGCATCACCGCCAGCAGGCGATTGAACCGGCTGCCCGGGATCCAGCCTTCCTCCTCCACCAACGCCTGCCGGATCATCGCGATCTGCGCGACGGGCCCGCCAAAGGCCAGCATGCCGAAGCGCAGGAACTTGGCGAACAACCGGGGAAGGCTGATGGCGGAAGGGCGGGGCGAATGGGCGTGCATCATATCGGCTCCTGGTCGCAAGGGCGCGACTCCGGGAGCGGACTTGGACGACAACCGTCTAAACGGGCGTCCGCGACAAAGGCCCGTGCGGCGAATTATGCACGATCACCGTCCCGACACAACAGCGCCTTCGGCGAGCAACTGTTGCGTTCGCCGCAGCGTAGCCGAACCTGTTCCAAACGCGCTCAACTAGGCTGTAAACTGATGATCGCCGACCGCCGAGATACTTTCACTGGCCGAACTCGCTGAAGAAGCGCTACACGAACGCCATGGCGACCGTGGGCGACACAGTTGTACGATATGCGGAGCCTTCCGGTTGCATGCGCTACTCTGTCCGGCGCAGGCCTGATGGAGGATTTCAGGTCGTCCATGACGGCGCAACATTGGAAGACGGGTCTCAGCCCTATTGGCTGGAAGATCGTGTCCTGAGCGGGATCTACGGAACCGCCGAACTCGCCGAAGCCGAGTTGATCCGTCTCACGGGCGGCGAATGGGGGCGAGAGGAATGACCGTGCTCGCGAACCCCCGATATGCACGGCCAGCCGTTCGCGGCGGTACCGATACTGTGGAAATCGTGCCGTCAAAGCCGCTGGTGCAGATCGGTATCGGCCCTCGCGAACGCCGTGGGTTTCTCAACTAGGTCGTAGACTCATAAAGGCCGATTGTCCGGAAGGGCCCACTTGCTGGCACTCTGCAGCGCTGCCATCCTGGCGGCGTGTTCTTTCCGGTCATCCTGCTGCTGTTCTGGCTACCGGCTCTACTCCTGTGGTCGCCGGTTTACGCGCTTGCTCGCTGGCGCACCGCTCAGGGCACCACGCGACGCTATGCCTGGCTCTGGGCGTGGATGCTTCCTGCAACCCTGACAGTCGTGATCCTCGAATTGATCGGCTTCATCGGTGACGTGCTCGGCTCTGTTTAGCCGCCTTCGGGTATGGCCGCTTTCCACCCACGGTCGGCTGTCCGCGCTGGCGAAAGTGGACGCCAGAAGGAACCGGCAGGAATCGCCCAATTGCCGACATCCCTCCGGTCGTGCATCGCTCCCTTTAGCAGACATAGGGAAGTCGGATTTTTGGTGAAGCTGCTACGCCCTACTTTGATCGTGATCGGCTGTTTGCTCGCATTGATGTCAATCGCCGTTCTGGCTCAGGTGTCGCACGCGTCCTATTATGGTAGCCAGGGCGAAGGCCTGCGGGTCGCGGCGATAGCTGCCGCACTCATGGGAGCTGCCGTGCTCTGCTTCTTCATTGGGCAGCGGCTACCTTCACGATAGCGGTGGTTTTCGCCCACTCGCGGACATTCCACGCAATTTGTTGCGAACCGACCATGGTCTAAGATCGGTGAACGATCCTGTATCAACGACGCATACTTATATTGGCAATCAAAGTAGGCTATCGCACACTTGCTCCGGCATCCATCAGGAGGCGCAATGCTGTTGTTGCTTTTAACAGCCCTTGCTCAAGAGGCGACCGGATCTAAGGCTACTTCATCACCCCCGACCTGCGCCGTAGGAACGCAGTTGCGTCTGCGGGAAACTACTGACGCCCACTTGGCGGCTCAGCGCCAAACGAGTGATCAAGGTCTTACATATCGCACCACGCGCACAATCGAGTCTGTCGATGCTCGCTGCGTCGTAATGATTATCGCTTACGATCCAAACAGTAGCGGCGCGCGCCTTTCTGATGGTAGCTACGTGTGGCTTCGTGACTGGAGCCAGCCAGCAGCGATTGTGTCAACGCCGATATTCGAAACCGATAGCTATCCAGCGCGGCCTACTTGGACGCTTGATGCCGCGAGAGAGTGCGACAAGAGTTCGACAGCGAGCACGACTTTCGGTCCGCTTTCCTCCTGCCTCAGTCTTCATCAGGAACGAGGAAGCGGGAGGCTACACATTAAGCGTCATTCGTCCGCCCACAATCGACACCTTTCGACGATTAGCTTACCCGCCGGCGTTCGCTATCAGGCGCTTTCCGCGGGGAGTTGGGCGCACAACATTGGAGGTGAAATCGCCCTCATCCGTTCTACCGAAGGCAGAACCGCCGTCGTAGATATTTTCACTCTCTCCGGTAGCTAACCGGCGGACTGATGTCCGTTTTCCACCCACAATCGGCCGTTCAGCGCTCGATCCAGGCGCGGTCTTGTATCGGTTCACGGTCTTGTTCGGGCGGTCTGCTCCAGGCCCGAGCGAGCGTACAGACATACACGCTTGATCATTATCCCGATCTGTTGTGTTAACACAACGACTCGTAGATGAGTCGGGGCTTTGAGAAGGCTATGCACAACAGGATCGCCGTCTTTCGCGCCGAACATGGGTTGTCGCGCCGACAGCTCGCGGAGGCGGTCGACGTGAACCCGCAGACGATCGGCTACCTCGAGCGCGGCGACTACAAGCCGAGCCTCGAGCTGGCGCTCAAGGTCGCTGCGGTGTTCGACGTGCCGGTCGAGCTGATCTTCTCGCTCACCCCGTTCGAAGCGATCGGAACCAGCCTGCGGCGGATAGGAGTGGAGCAATGAGCGATCGACAGCATCGTTTTCTCGCCTGGCTGGATCGGTCGGTGATGTGGACGGGCGTTCCCGCCCTGGCCACGGGAACGCCGCGCAGGAGGCACTTGCGCTGGCCGCCGCTGATTGCGTTGTTGTTCTCCAGCGCAGGGCTGCTCTGGTGCCTTTTGCACCCCGGCCGCAGCTACTGGCTTGGCTACACACTGATCATGGTCGGCTTCTTCATCGCCAATCTGATGCCGATCTGGGGGCCGCTGCGGCGCTTCAGCGAGCGCGCGGATGAGTTCGAGCGGCAGCAGCGGCGCGGCTCGCTTCTGGTCGGCCTGGCGGCGGTTGCCGTGGCGGGCATCGGGGGCATATGGCTCACGGTGGGAATGTTGGCGACCGAGTTATGGTCGGCCCCCGTTGCGCAGCAGGAACTGACTGCGCTCGCCTTCTACATGATGGCGCTGTTCAGCGCGGTGCCGACGCTGCACGCAAGTTGGCGCAGCCGGCCACTCGGCGAGGACGAGTAGCCGTCAGCACACGAACGGTCGCTCAATGGTGCGCGACCTTGGTCGGGAACGGGCCGGTCGGGTTCGGCTCTGTCCTACAGCAGCGACCACGAGCTACGCTCCGCTCCCCCTGATACTAAGGTTGGAGCGTTGCCGGAGCATGATCGCCATCAGGTGCGCGAAGGAAGCAATCCGGGCCGGCGTGACGCCCCCGGAACCGCCGCGCGATGCCGCGGAAACGCGCCTTCCGCACGGGTCGAGAGATGCGTTCTTGGACTAACTTTAGCCTAACCTTCCGCGGTCCGATCGCTCGTCGGGGCCCTCGGCAGGGGCCTCGTCGTCGATCAGGACCCGCATGGCCGCGCCGTCCATGTCGTCGAATTGGCCAGACTTCACCGACCAGAAGAACGCGCCCAGGCCCGCCAGGCCCAGCAGCAGCGCAATGGGGATCAACAGGGCCAGGCCGTTCATCGGGCAGCACTCCGCAGCCGCAACGCATTTGCCACGACGATCAGCGAGGACCCGGACATGGCGAGCGCCGCGATCAGGGGCGTCACATAGCCCGCGATCGCGAGCGGCACGGCGAGCACGTTGTAGCCGATCGCCAGCATGAAGTTCTGCCGCACCACCGCCATGGTGCGGCGCGCGGCGGCGATCGCCACCGGCACCGGCATCAGCCGGTCGCCCAGGAACAGCAGGTCCGCCGCGGTCTGCCCGACGTCGCTGGCGGAGGAGGGCGCGATCGACACATGCGCCGCCTTCAGCGCCGGGCCGTCGTTGAGGCCGTCGCCCACCATCAGCACGCGGCGACCGGAGGCGGCCAGCTGCTCGATGGCGGCAAACTTGTCGGCGGGCGACAGCTCGGCCGTCGCCTCGACCGCCAGCTGATGGCCGATGGCAGCCACGGCCTGTGCCCGGTCTCCGGACAGGATGGCGGGCGCAAGCCCCTGGCTGCGCAGCCGCGCGACTGCCGCCTCGGCATCGGGCCGCAGGGCGTCCTCGAACCGGAGCAGCCGCGCGGGCGCGCTGCCGAGCACGAAGCCGGTGCTGAGCGCCGCGCCCTCCGCCGGCTGCTCCGCCCCGACCCAGTCCGCCCGGCCGAGCCGTGCGCGCACTCCATCGACATGTCCCTCGATGCCCAGGCCGGGCTGCTCGATCATGTCCGCGAGCGTCGTCGCCTGGATGCCCTCTGCCTCCAGCGCTGTAGCCAGCGCCCGGGACAGCGGGTGGCGGCTGGCGCGCGCCAGCGCGAGCGCTGCCGGCCTCTCCTCGGCGGTGAGCGGCAGGGTGCCGAACGGGGTCGGCCGTCCGAGGGTGAGCGTGCCGGTCTTGTCGAACAGCGCGGCGTCGGCCTCCGCCAGCCGCTCCAGGGCCGAGCCGTCCTTGATCAGCACGCCCGCGCGCATCAGCGCGCCCGACGCGACCACCTGGGCCACCGGTACCGCGAGTCCCAAGGCGCAGGGGCAGGTAATGATCAGCACGGCGACCGCGATCAGCACCGCCTGATGCACGCCGGCCCCGGCCAGCATCCAGCCCAGGAAGCTCAGCGCCGCCAGGCTGTGGACGGCCGGCGCATAGAGCCGCGCCGCGCGATCGGCGATGCGGACATAGCGCGACTTGGTGCCGCCCGCCGCCTCCATCAGCCGCGCGATGTCCGCGATCGCGGTGTTCTCGCCCGCGGCGGTCACCTTCACGATCAGCGGCCCGTCCATGTTGATCGTGCCCGCGAGCACCCGGCTGCCGGCTGCCACCGTCTCCGGCACGCTTTCGCCGGTGATCAGCGAGCGATCGATGCTGCTGGTGCCGCTCTCCACCACGCCGTCCGCTGCCAGCCGATCGCCGGCCGCCACCAGCATCCGCATGTTGGGGGCAAGCTCCTCGGCCGCGCGCCACTGCGGCACGTTCTGCTTGTCGAGCACCTGCGCGCCGGGCGCCGTCTGGCGCAGCAGCGCGCCCGCGCTGTCCTGCGCCCGCGCCCGCATCACGCTGTCCAGGAAGCGCCCCGCGAGCAGGAAGAACAGCAGCATGACGGCGCCGTCGAAATAGGCGTCGTGGCCGCCGGTCGCGGTCTCGTAGAGGCTCAGCCCGCAGGCGAGGACCACCCCGATCGAGATCGGCACGTCCATGTTGGTGCGGCCATGGCGCAGCGCCGCCCAGGCGCTGCGGAAGAACGGGCGGCCGGCATAGGCCACCGCCGGCAGCGCGATCATCGCCGACAGCCAGTGGAACAGCTGCCGGGTCGCTCCTTCCGCGCCGGACCAGACCGACACCGACAGCAGCATGACGTTCATGGCGGCGAAGCCTGCGACGGCCAGCGCCTTCACCAGCGCGCGGCTCTCCCGGCTGGCGGCGCCGTCCGCTTCGCCCAGGAACGGCTCGGCCGGAAAGCCGATGCGGGCGATTGCCGCGCGCACCGCGCCGGTGTCGAGTTCGGGAAGATGGGTGACCCGCACCCGCTTGGCCGTGAAGTTGACCCGCGCGTCGATCACCCCCGGCGTGGCGGCCAGCCCGCCCTCCAGCTTGGCGATGCAGCCGGCGCAGTGCAGCGTCGGCACGCTGAACTGGCTGGTGGCGCAGCCTTCGGCCGCGACGGCCGCGGGGGCGGGCGCGTTCATGCGCCGACCTGGTCGTCGAAGCGGGCGGTGCTGCGCCCCTCCCGCACCTCGATCCGGAGCAGCCACCGCCCCTCCGGCAGCCGCTGCTGCGAGGCGAAGGCGCCGCCACCGACGTTCAGGAAGTGGAGCTTCTGCTCGGGTGCGCGGCCCAGCGGGTGGGTCGCCACGGCGTCGATCATGGCGGCGTACAGCGGCCCCATCGGCGAGTTGGTGGCGATGCGGACGGTGCGGCTGTGATCCACCGTCACGTCCAGCTTCCAGCCAAGCGCCTCCTGCGCGCGTGCCTCGGCAAGCCAGCGGTTGAACTTCTGGCTCGCCACATAGCTGTTGTCCACCACGGTTCCCCCGAACGTGCCGACCGCAAAGCGCGCCATGACGAAGTTCACGGCGATGATCGTGCCGAACATGCCCAGCAGGATCGCCAGCATGTGCCAGCCGGTGAAGCGGCGGGCGGGGGCGGGGCGGGGGCTGATCATTGTCCGGTCTCCGGGCGCTCGAAGAAGTTCTCGTCGGTGTCCTGCCCGCCTTCCTGGTCGAGGGCGCGGACGGTGAAGGTCACGTCCTGGCGGGTCGGTCCTTGAGCGGGCGCGGCCACGAACACGCGGGTCCGTGCGACCTGGTCGGCGGGCACCTTCAGCCGGACGGTCGGGCCTGCGGTCTCGCGGCTGCCGCCGTCGTTCCACATGGCGGCGCCCGTCAGGCCGGAGAGGCCGATCTCCACCTCCCGCGGGCGATTCTCCATGTTGCGGACCTTGATCGTGTAGGTGTTGCGAATGCTGCCGTCCGACAGGCGGACGTAGAGCGGGTTGCGCGTCTGGCTGACCGACAGGTCGATGCGCGTGCGGGTGCCCAGCGCGAACAGCATGCCCATGCCGATCCCCGCCCACACCAGCGTGTAGAGGATGGTGCGCAGCCGCAGCAGCCGGCGCAGCGGATGCATCGGCTCACCGCCTTCGCCCGCGATGGTCTCGTCGGCGATGGTGCTGTAGCCGATCAGCCGCGGCGGCCGGCCGATCTTGGTCATGATCTGGTCGCACGCATCGATGCACAGCCCGCAGGTGATGCAGCCGATCTGGCTGCCGTTGCGGATGTCGATGCCGGTCGGGCACACCGCCACACACGCGTTGCAGTCGATGCAGTCGCCGATCCGCGGCGCCTTTTCCGGGTTGGCGGCGAGCGCCACCAGCGAGGGGATGCCGCCCTGCGGCTCGGCGCCCTGGTCCTGCACCTCCGGACGTCGTGCGGCGGGGCCGGCGCGCTTCAGGCCATGGGTGCGCGGCTCGCCACGCCAGTATTTGTAGGTGACCAGCAGCGACTTCTCGTCGAGCATCGCGCCCTGGATGCGCGGCCATGGGCACATGTAGACGCACACTTGCTCGCGCATCAGCCCGCCCAGCACATAGGTGGTGCCCGTCAGGATCGCGATGGTGGCATAGGCGGCGATCGGCGCCTCGCCGCGGACGACCTGGCCGAACAGCGTCGGCGCATCGTCGAAGTAGAAGATCCAGGCACCGCCGGTCGCGACCGCGATCAGCAGCCAGATGCCGTGCTTGGTGGCGCGCTTGGCGATCTTGGCCGGACCCCATGGCGCCTTTTGCAGGCGGATCTGGGCGTTGCGGTCGCCTTCGATCGCGCGTTCGACATGGACGAACAGGTCGGTCCACACCGTCTGCGGACAGGCATAGCCGCACCAGGCGCGCCCCACCGCAGAGGTCACCAGGAACAGGCCGATCCCGGCCATGATGAGGAGACCGGCGACGTAGTAGAACTCGTGCGGCCAGATCTCGATCGAGAACATGAAGAAGCGGCGGTGGGCGATGTCCACCAGCACCGCCTGGTCGGGGGCGTACGGCCCCCGATCCCACCGCAGCCACGGCGTCACATAGTAGATGGTCAGGGTCACGGCCATCAGCGCCCATTTCAGCCGGCGGAAGCTGCCGTCGACTGCCTTGGGAAAGATCTTGGTGCGGGCCTCGAACAGCTTCTGCTTGGGGCCCGCCAGGTCGTCAGGGCTGGACATTTCGGGGTTGCGCGACCGGTGTGGCCGCCTCCGGGTTGGACGTGGCGGCCGCAACGGCTGCCGGCGTCTCGGGTACGAACGCCTCGCCGCCGCCCAGCGAATGGACATAGGCCGCGAGCATTTTCATGGTGACGGGGTCGAGGCGATGACCCCAGGCGGGCATCACGCCATAGCGCGAGTTGGTGACGGTCTCCGTCAGCGTGTCGCGATCGCCGCCGTACAGCCAGATGCCGTCGGTCAGGTTCGGGGCACCGAACTCGCGCATGCCCTTGCCCTGCGGCCCGTGGCAGGCGACGCAGTTGTTCGCGAACAGCGTGGCGCCGCGGCGGGCGGCCTCGCTCGGCTTCTCCTGATGGGAGAGAACCCGGACATAGCTCACCACGTCCTGAACCTCTGCCGGCTGGAGGATGCCGTCGCGGCCAAAGGCCGGCATCACCGACATGCGGGTCGCATCGTTGCCGGGCTGGCGGATGCCGTTCAGCAGCGTCTGCTGGATCGTCTTCAGGTCGCCGCCCCAGAGCCAGTCGTCATCGTTGAGGTTGGGATAGCCCTTGGTGCCGGCGGCGCCTGCGCCATGGCACTGCACGCAATAGACCTTGAACGCCGCGCTGCCGCCGGCAACGGCCGCCTGAAACAGCTCGCTGTTCTCCGGCAGACGCTCGATCTGGATGCGGGCCAGGGCCTGCTCGATCGGCGCCTTGCGGGTGCCCTCGGTCGCCACTTCCTTCGCCAGCTGGCCGCGGCTGGACCAGCCCAGCACGCCGGCGGTGGCGCTGTGGACCAGCGGCCACGCCGGGTAGAGCACGACATACACCGCCGCGAACACGATGCTGGCGAAGAAGGTGATCAGCCACCAGCGTGGCATCGGCGTGTCGAGTTCCTCGATGCCGTCCCATTCGTGGCCGACGGTGCTGGTGCCGGTCTTGTCGTCGATCCGCTTGCGCTCAACCATCGGAGCGGTCCTCTTCCTCGAAGATGCTGTGGGCGGCCTGGTCGTGGTGCTTCCCGGCGTTGCGGCGGAACGTCCATCCGACCAGCACGAGGAAGACCACGCTCATGAAGACCAGGCCGTAGCTGTCTGCGAAATGCCGCAGATCGCTATAGTTCACCGGGGCTGCTCCTGTGCCCCCGCCGACCGGAAATCGACGGTGGTGCCGAGCATCTGGAGATAGGCGACCAGCGCATCCATCTCGGTCAGCCGGTTGGGATCCCCATCGAAGTCGCGGGCCTGCGCCTTAGGATAGCGGCGGACCAGGTCCGCGGCGTCGCCGTCGGCAAGCGCCTGAAGCTGCAGGTCCTGCTGCGCCTTCTGGATGTCCTCGTCCGTGTAGGGGACGCCGACCCGGCGCATGGCGGTCAGGTGCTTGGCCATGTCGCCCGCATCCAGGTCGCGCGCGGCCATGAAGGCATAGGGCGGCATGATCGACTCCGGCACCACGGAGCGCGGGTCCTTGAGGTGCTGGACGTGCCACTCGTCCGAGTAGCGACCGCCGACTCGGGCCAGGTCCGGCCCGGTGCGCTTGGAGCCCCACTGGAACGGGTGATCGTACATGCTCTCGGCTGCGAGGCTGTAGTGGCCATAGCGCTCGACCTCGTCCCGGAAGGGGCGGATCTGCTGGCTGTGGCAGTTGTAGCAGCCCTCGCGGATGTAGATGTTGCGGCCGGCGAGCTCGAGCGGGGTGTAGGGGCGGACCCCCTCCACCTTCTCCACCGTGGAGTCGATCCAGAACAGCGGAGCGATCTCCACGATGCCGCCGATGATCACCGCCAGGAAGGCGAGGACGCCCAGGACGGTGACGTTGCGTTCGATCTTCTTGTGATCGAGGAACTTGGAAGCCATCGTCCTTGTCCTTACTCGGCGGGAGCGGGCTGGGGGGTACCGGCGGCGGGCGCCCGCACGACCGGGCGGTCCGCCTCGGGATCAAAGGCGGCGTCGGTCATCGGCGCCTCCTGGCGCAGGTCGCCCTTGATCGTCTTGAAGATGTTCCAGGCCATCACCAGCGCCCCGGTGAGATAGAACAGGCCGCCCAGCATGCGGATCACGTAGTAGGGCTTCATCGCGGAGACGACCTCGGCGAAGGCGTAGACGAGGTATCCGTCCTCGCCGTACTCGCGCCACATCAGCCCCTGGGTGATGCCCGCCACCCACATGGAGGAGGCGTAGAGAACGATCCCCAGCGTCGCGAGCCAGAAGTGCCAGTTCACCATCCGGAGCGAATAGAGCCGCTCACGACCCCACAGGCGCGGCGCCATGTAGTAGATCGCCGAGAAGGTAATCATGCCGTTCCAACCGAGCGCACCGGAGTGCACATGGCCGACCGTCCACTCGGTATAGTGGCTGAGTGAGTTGACCGACTTGATCGACATCATCGGGCCTTCGAAGGTCGCCATGCCGTAGAAGGCGAGCGCGAAGACCATCATGCGGATGATCGGATCGGTGCGGATCTTGTCCCATGCGCCGTTAAGCGTCATCAGCCCGTTGATCATGCCGCCCCAGCTCGGCATCCACAGCATCACCGAGAACACCATGCCCAGCGTCTGCGCCCAGTCGGGCAGCGCGGTATAGTGGAGGTGGTGCGGACCCGCCCAGATGTAGAGGAAGATCAGCGACCAGAAGTGGATGATCGACAGCCGGTAGCTGTAGACCGGGCGCTCGGCCTGCTTGGGCACGAAATAGTACATCATGCCGAGGAAGCCGGCGGTCAGGAAGAAGCCGACCGCGTTGTGGCCGTACCACCATTGAGTCAGCGCATCCTGCACGCCGGCGAAGGCGGCATAGGACTTGGAACCCAGCAGCGACACCGGCATCGACAGGTTGTTGACGATGTGCAGCATCGCGATGGTGATGATGAAGGACAGGTAGAACCAGTTCGCCACATAGATGTGGGGTTCGGACCGCTTCACGATCGTGCCGACGAAGACCGCGAGGTAGCAGACCCAGACGATCGTCAGCCACAGGTCGATGTACCATTCGGGCTCGGCATATTCCTTGCCCTCGGTGATGCCGAGGACATAGCCGGTCGCCGCCAGGACGATGAACAGCTGGTAGCCCCAGAACACGAAGTTCGCGAGCTTGGGTGCGAACAGCCGCGCGCGGCAGGTGCGCTGCACGACATAGAAGCTCGTCGCGAGCAGCGCGTTGCCGCCGAACGCGAAAATCACGGCCGAGGTGTGCAGCGGCCGCAGGCGCCCGAAGGTTGTGAACTCGTTGTTGAGGTTCAGGGCCGGGAAGGGGAGCTGGAGGGCGATGACGACGCCGACCAGGAATCCGACGACGCCCCAGAAGACGGTCGCGATCACGCCCCAGCGGATCACATCGTCATAATAGCGGCTCTGCAGTGCCGCGGGGCCGGCAAGCCGACCCGGGAGCGCGTTGAAGTCGCCCTTCGAGATGGTGAGGAACGACGCAGCCAGCGCCGCTATCGCCATGATTCCCATGTGGACGGCGAAGCCCGCGTCGGCGGCAAGCGCCGCGCCGAACAGCGCCAGAATGGCCAGGAGCAACCAGGCCCCGGCATTTGTGATGATATTGTCCATGAGCCCCTCGCTCGAGCAGCCGATCCAGCTAACGGGGGCCCTCGGCTGCTCGGCCCCCTGCAACATTGATTTCCGTCAAGACCTGCGGCGCGGGCGCCTACGGCCGCTGCACCGTCACGTCCTGAGACTTGACCAGGGTGGAAAGCGTGCCGCTCACGTGCAGGCCGATCAGAACCATCAGGCCGATCCAGGCCAGGTGGAAGATGATCACCGCCAGGATCGAACGGCGTGCCCGCCCGCGGCGGCCGACCGGGCGACTTCGACCGGCGACGACGTCATTGTCGGGCGTCTGCGATTCCCGCGCGAGCGTGTTGGCGTGCAGGAATGCGAAATACCCCGACACCAGCGTCACCAGGATCAACAGCCCATAGGTACCGGTGATTACTCCGATCGGCATGCGCATCGTCCTCCCTGCGCCAATAGTTTCGGCACAGCTCAGGTGCCCGGAATCACCGGTTCCGAATGGCACGACCGAGACGAACGGGATTTGATGGCGGTCAAACAACGCCGTTTGACGCGCGTCAAAGAAGCATGTCGTGCGGGTTTCTAGGTGCTGGACTGTCGGGGAAGCTGCGGGGGGTTCGCAGCTGCTTGTAACGGGCGCGCCGCTTCCTCGCGCGGAGAAACGGTATCACCGTGCCAGGATTGTTGACCCATTGCCGCTTGTTTGACGGTCTTCCGGAAGAACTGGACGCCGCGCTGCGTCGCACTGCGACCCCCCGGGCGTACCGCGCCGGTCAGGTCCTGATGTACGAGGAGGACTACCCCGATCAGTTCCTGCTGCTGACGGAAGGGCGGGTGCGGGTGTGGCGGACCTCGACCGGGGGCACGGCCATGACCGTGCACATGCTGGGGCCGGGGACGATGCCGGGCTGCGTCGCGGCGCTACGCCAGATGCCCTATCCCGCGACCGTCACGGCACTGACCGACATTCGCGCGTTGAGTTGGCCCGCCGATAAGATGCGCCAGCTCATCGCCGCGCACCCCGAACTTGCGAGCAACTTCCTGCAGATGATCGCCGAGCGCAACGAGGAGATGCTCCAGCGGCTTCATGAGGTGTCCACGCTTCCGGTTGCGCAGCGGGTGGCGCGCGCGCTCCTTCGGCTCGCAGCGGACGGGGCACCGGGGGAGGGCGGGGTGCAGGTGGCGCTTTCGCGTCAGGACCTCGCCGAACTAACCGCCACGACGCTCCACAGCGTCAGTCGGCTGGTGAGCCGGTGGGAGCGTGCCGGCATCGTCGCGGCCGGACGCAAGCGGGTGCGCATCCTCGATGCGGAACGCCTGGAGACGGAGGGCGAGACCGCCGAGTAACCTCGCCGGCTAGGCTGCCTCAACAGCGTTCGAGCATTGCGCGCGCGAAGATGCTCCAGCGCTCTTCGAACCGCTCTTCCGAAAGGCTTTTGGTGCCTTCGGCGGAGGTGGACCGTCGGGCGCCGCCGTCGATCAGATCGACCAGGACTTCACAGATCCTGGCGGGGTCGCCCGTGCGAACGCAGCCGGCCGCCTGCGCATCTTCGATTCGTTCGCGCAGCGGTGCGTTCGCAACGCGCTCCCACTCGGTCAGCTTGCGGCGCATGTCCTCCGAAAAGGCGCCCTCCGCCTGGAGGAAGGAGATGAAGGCGACGTCCTCCGGCGTCACGCAGCATTGGAAGAAACGTCGCGTGGCGAGTTTCAGCGCCTCCACGGGGTCACCGGCCTCTGCTGCGGCCTGATCGCTATTGGCCTGCATCTCTGCTGCGAAGCGCGCGATGTCGCGCTGCACAACGGCTTCGAGCGACGCTGCCTTGCTGGGATAGCGGCGGTAGATGGTGTGCTTGGTGACGCCGACCGCGGTTGCGATTTCATCCATCGACGCGCCGGATATTCCCTGGCGGCAGAAAGCGGTACGGGCCCCATCGAGCACACGATCGTTGATGGCAGCTGCTTCTTCGCGCGTCGGACGGCCGGCGCCCCGGCGTTCACCACATTTCAAATCAGTAGCTCCACGCTTCCCGGAAAACGTTATAAACTGGTCCGCAAAAAAATGCACGACACAGTTGATTTGTCGCAACGGAGCGGTACAGAAATCCCCGCCTGCACGGGCTCGCCCTCTTGGAGAATCGTTTGTGATCATCGCCCCCTCCTTCGGCCGGCCCGGCCGGACGCTGGTCGTCGTCGCTGGTGCGCTTGCGCTCGCCTCTTGTGGCGGCGGTGCGGAGCAAGTGCCTGCACCCCCGCCGCCGCTCGTTTCAGTGGTGACCATCCAGGCGCAGAGCGTGCCCAACATCATCGAGCTGCCCGGCCGCATCGAGGCGGTGCGCTCGGCGGAAGTCCGCGCGCGGACCGACGGCATCATCGAGCGCCGTCTCTATCAGGAAGGAACCGACGTGCGCGAAGGCACGCCGCTGTTCCTGATCGATCCGCGCGACAAGCGCGCGGCGGTGCAGCAGGCCCGCGCTGCAGTGCAGCGTGCAGAAGCGACGCGCGTCAACGCCCGCCAGGTGTATGAACGCTACCGCCCGCTCATCAGCGAGCGTGCGGTGAGCGCGCAGGAGTTCGAGGCTGCCCAGGCTACGCTTCGCCAGGCGGAGGCGAGCGTCGCCGATGCGCGGGCGGCGCTCACGCGTGCCGAGCTGGAGCTGAGCTACGCCACCGTGCGAGCGCCGATCAGCGGCCGGGTGGGTCGGGCGCAGGTGACCGAGGGCGCGCTTGCCAGCGCCACCCAGGCGACGCCGCTCACGACCATTGAGCAGTTGACCCCGGTCTACGCTGTCTTCGCCCAGTCGAGCACCGAGCTGCAGACGCTGCTTACCCGCGCGCGCAACGGTGAACTGAAGCTGCCGACGCTCACCGGAGTGGAAGTCCGCCTGATCCTGGAGAGCGGCGAGGAATATGGCCCGGTCGGCCGGCTGAACTTCGCCGACCTGAGCGTCGATCCCGCAACCGGCAGCCAGGTGCTGCGGGCAAGCTTCGTGAACCCGGATCGCCGCCTGTTGCCGGGGCAGTTCGTGCGCGGCCGCCTGTCGGCGGGCACCGTCAACGGCTTCATGGTGCCGCAACGCGCCGTGCAGATCAACGGCACCAACGCGAGCGTCTCCGTCGTCGCGCAGGACGGAAGCGTCAGCACGCGCCAAGTGCAGCTGGGCGGGCAGAGCGGCGCCAACTGGATCATCCGCTCGGGCCTGAAGGCGGGTGACCGCGTGATCACCGAAGGCTGGCAGAAGGTGCAGCCGGGCGGCAAGGTGCGGGTGCAGGGCGAGCAGCCTGCCGCAGCCGGCGCCCCTGGCCGCGCCGGGCCGGCCGGACAGGGTGGGGCCGCCGGGCAGCCGGGCCAGGGCGGCACTGCCGCGCAGTCGGGGCAGCCCGGGCAACCGGGTGCCGCCAACGGCCCCGCATCGGGACGCTGATCCATGGACCGCTTTTTCGTCTACAAGCCCGTTTTCGCGTGGGTCATCGCGGCGTTCATCGCCCTGGCCGGCGTGATCGGGCTGATCGGCCTTCCGATCGAGCAATATCCGCAGGTGGCGCCGCCGGCGCTGAACCTCGCCTTCACCTATAATGGTGCCGACGCCGAGACGCTCGACCGCAACGTGACTTCGGTCATCGAGCGCGAGATGAACGGCATCGACGGGTTCCTGTACATGAACTCGACGAGCCGCTCGAACGGCACGGCGCAGATCACGCTCACCTTCCAGAGCGGCACCGATCTGAACACCGCCCGCGTCGAGGTCCAGGATCGCCTCAACCGAGCCGAGCCGCGGTTGCCGGAAGACGTCCGGCGCCTGGGTATCCAGATCACCGACAACACCTCCGGCTTCCTGATGGTGGTCGCGCTCACCTCGAAGAACGGCACTCTGCCGGTCGTGGAGCTCGGCAACTACGCCGCGAACAACGTCGTCAACGAACTGCGCCGCGTCGAGGGCGTGGGCGACGTGCAGCTGTTCGGCTCGCAGTATGCGATGCGCATCTGGCTCGATCCGGAAAAGCTTGCCGGGTACGGCATCTCGCCGGCCGAGGCACTGGCGGCGGTTCAGGAGCAGAACAGCCAGACCGCCGGTGGTGGCCTGGGCGAGCAGCCGATCACGCGGGAGACCGAGTTCAACGCGAAGATCGTCACGCAGAATCGATTCAGCGATCCCGAGCAGTTCCAGAACATCATCGTCCGTTCCGATCCCAGCGGCGCGACCATCCGCCTGGGCGATGTGGCGCGCGTCGAGCTCGGTGCCGAGAGCTATGGCTTCAAGGCGACCCTGAACGGCAGCGAGATCGCCGGCATGGGCGTGCAGCTCGCGGCAGGCGCCAATGCGGTCGCGACCGCAGAGGCCGTGCGCACCCGCATGCAGGAGCTGGAGGCGAACTTCCCGCCCGAGATGACGTGGCGCGTCCCGTTCGACACCACGCCCTTCATCAACGCCTCGATCGACAGCGTCATCCATACGCTGGTCGAGGCGATGGTGCTGGTCTTCCTCGTCATGTTCCTGTTCCTGCAGAACTGGCGTGCGACGCTGATCCCCGCGATCGTGGTTCCGATCGCGCTCGCGGGTGCGTGCCTGGGGCTCTACCTCTTCGGCTTTTCCATCAACACGCTGTCGCTGTTCGGCATGGTGGTGGCGATCGGCATCCTCGTCGACGACGCGATCGTCGTCGTGGAGAACGTCGAGCGCATCATGGCCGAGGAGGGGCTCAGCCCCCGTCGCGCGACCGTAAAGGCGATGGGCCAGATCCGCGGCGCCATCATCGGCATCACGCTGGTGCTGATCGCGGTGTTCATCCCGATGGCGTTCTTCCCCGGGTCGACCGGCGGCATCTATCGCCAGTTCTCCGTCACGCTGGCCGTGTCGATCTTCTTCTCGGCCGTGCTCGCGCTCACGCTCACGCCTGCTCTTTGCGGGCAGCTGCTGAAGCGGGACCAGGCGCATCTGCCGGGCGAGCACCCGCCGGAGCCGAAGCCGGGTTGGCGGGGCATCCCGCAGTGCTTCTTCAACTGGTTCAACAACCGGTTTGGTCGCGCGACGAACCGCTACGGGCGTGGTGTCGGATCGATGCTGTCGCGTCCGGTGCGCTGGCTCGCCGTGTTCGCGGTCGTGCTTGTCATCACCGTCCTGATGTTCATGCGCCTGCCCGGCGGCTTCCTGCCGAACGAGGACCAGGGCTATTTCATGGTCAACTATGACGCAGCGCCCGGGTCCACGATGCAGCGGACCGAGGCGGCGGTGAAGACGACCGAGGCCTTCCTGAAGGAGCAGCCGCAGGTCCGGAACATCGTGTCGATCGTCGGCTTCAACTTCTTCGGCCAAGGGCAGTCGGCAGCGTTGTCGTTCGTCGATCTCCACCCGTGGGAAGAGCGTCCGGGCGCGGAGAACAGCGTCGACACCATTATCGGCAAGACGTTCGGCTTCGTGTCGGGCATCGCGTCGGCGACGGTATTCCCGCTGAACCCGCCGCCGATCCAGTCGCTCGGCAACGCCACGGGCTTCTCGATGAAGATCGAGGACCGCAGCGGCACCGATCGTGCCGGCCTGCTTGCGGCACGCGACGCCATCCTCGGCCGCGCCATGCAGAGCAAGGTGCTCGCCGGCGTCCGGCCGGAAGGCCAGGGTGAGGCGCCGCAGCTCTACGTCGACATCGATCGGGTACAGGCGCGTGCGCTTGGCCTCTCGATCGCGGACGTGAACGCGACCCTCGCGATCAGCTTCGGCTCGGCCTATGCCAACGACTTCAGCCGCGATGGCAATGTGCTGCGCGTCTATCTGCAGGCGGATGCTCCGCAGCGGATGAAGCCGGAGGATGTGCTGAACCTGCGCGTCCGCAATGCGACGACCGGCACCATGGTTCCATTCTCCGCCTTCACCAGCGTGCGCTGGACCTCGGGCCCCACACAGCTCGAGCGCTACAACGGCTATCCGTCGCTGACGATCTCGGGCCAGGCGGCTCCCGGCCAGTCGAGCGGTACCGCGCTCGAGGAGATGGAGAAGATCGCGGGTGAGGTGCTGAAGGGCAGCCAGGCCTATGAGTGGACCGGCACTGCGTATGAAGAGAAGCAGGCGGGCGGGCAGATCGGCCTTCTGCTCGGCCTCTCCATGGTGGTCGTCTTCCTGCTGCTGGCAGCGCTCTACAACAGCTGGCCGATTCCGCTGGCGGTGCTTCTGGTGGTGCCGTTCGGCGTGCTGGGCGCGGTGGTCTTCACCTCGCTGCGCGGGCTGTCGGCGGACGTCTACTTCAACGTCGGCTTGATCACGATCATCGGCCTCGCCGCAAAGAACGCGATCCTGATCGTCGAATTCGCGATAGAGGACGAGCAGGGCGACAAGACTGCCGAGGCTGCGACCATAGAGGCCGCACGCCAGCGCCTGCGGCCGATCCTGATGACCAGCCTTGCCTTCATCCTGGGCATGGTCCCGCTGGTGATCGCGACCGGTCCGGGTGCGGCAAGCCGCCATGCGGTGGGTACGGGCGTGATGGGCGGCATGATCACCGCCACGCTGCTGGGCATCTTCTTCACGCCGGTGTTCTACATCGCGGCAAAGAAGTGGCTTGCCCGCGACCACGACTATGAGGCGATGGATGCGCGCGAGGAGGCGGAGGATGCCCGACGCCTTGCGGAGCGCGACGGCCGCGCCGGGGAGCCCCAGAATGCGTAAGCTCGTCACAGCCCTTGCGGCGACCACCATGCTCGCAGGGTGCAACTTCGCACCCCAGTACCGCCAGCCCGTGGCACCCGTGTCCGGGACGTTCCCGGAGGCGGTGGCCGCCCCGGGGAGCCGCCTCGCGACCGAGATCGGCTGGCGCGAGTTCTTCGGCGATGCGCGACTGGAGTCCTATATCGCTGCGGCACTCGCCAATAACCGCGACCTGGCACAGTCCGTCGCGCGCATCGAGCAGGCGCGGGCGCAGTACCGCATCACCGACGCGCAGCGCTTGCCGGAGCTGGGGCTACAGGCCAGCGGCACCCGCACGCGGACCCCGCTCAACTCGCTGGGGTTCGGCGATGCGCTGGGGGGCGGCGGCGAGGCGGCGGAGTCGCCGGACGCGATCGAAGTCACCCAACTGAACGTCGGCGTGGCGGTCACCTCGTTCGAGCTCGACTTCTGGGGCCGGGTGCGCAACCTCAGCGAAGCGGCACGGGCGCGCTATCTGGCGACGATCGAGGCGGAGCGTTCGTTCCGCCTGTCGCTGGTGAGCCAGGTCGCGGCGACCTACCTGTCGATCCGCGCGGGCGAGGAGCGCATCGCGCTTGCCGAACGGACGCTGGAAGCCCGTCGCGAGGGATTGCGCATCGCGCGCATCCGCATGGAGCGCGGCGTCACCTCCTCGGTGGACTTCGACCAGTCCACCTTGCTGGTAACCCAGGCGGAAGCGGAACTCGCCGAGTTGCGGCGGACCACCGCCCAGTCGGTGAACCTGCTGACCGTGTTGATCGGTGGGCCGCTTACCGGGCCGCTGCCGGAGGCGCGTCCGCTCAGCCAGTCCGCGCAGTTCAGCGCGATCGACCCAGGCCTGCCTTCCGCACTTCTCGCCAATCGACCGGACATCCTGGGCGCTGAACTGCAGCTGCGTGCGGCGAATGCCGACATCGGCGCGGCGCGGGCGGCCTTCTTCCCGAACATCTCGCTGACCGGCAACTATGGCTTCGCCTCGCCGGATCTCGGGGGCCTGTTCAGCGGAAGCTCGCAGAGCTGGTCCTTCGGCGGTGCGCTCAACCTGCCGATCTTCGACTGGGGACGCCGCGAGGCGAATCTGCAGCTGACGCGGGCACAGGCGGACGAACTCGTCGCGGCTTATCAGCGTACGGTCCAGGAGGCGTTCCGCGAAGTCGCAGACGCTCTGGTCGCGCGTCGTCGTTACGCCGAGCAGATCGAGGCGCAGACGCGGGCGGTGGCCGCGCAGCGCAGCCTCGCCCGCACGGCGCGGCTGCGGTACCAGAACGGCATCTCGATCTACCTCGAGGTGCTGGACGCGGAGCGCAACCTGTTCGCGGCCGAGCAGCAACTGCTGGCGCTTCGCGCCGCAGAGCTCCAGAACGGCGTGTCGCTCTATGTGGCACTGGGCGGCGGCCTTCGTGAGGTGTCCGCCCAGTAACATGCGGCGGGCTGCGGCTCGTCGATGGTCCAAATCACGGCCGGTGCGGGATCAGCCTCCCGCGCCGGCCGTTTTTGCGTCTGGAGGAGATCAGCATGGAATATCGGAAGCTCGGCAGCACCGGCCTGGACGTGTCGCGCCTGTGCCTCGGCTGCATGACCTATGGCGTTCCCGATCGCGGGACCCACCCGTGGACGCTGGACGAGGAGCGCAGCCGGCCGCTGCTGCGTCAGGCAGTGGAGGCGGGGATCAACTTCTTCGACACCGCCAATGTCTATTCGGATGGCACGTCCGAGGAGATCGTCGGGCGGGCCCTCAAGGAGTTCACACGCCGCGACGAGGTGGTGATCGCCACCAAGGTACACGGTCGCATGCACGCGGGGCCGAATGGCGCCGGCCTCAGTCGCAAGGCCATTCTGCAGGAGATCGACGCCTCGCTCCGCCGGCTCGGCACCGACTATGTGGATCTGTACCAGATCCATCGGTTCGATCCCGAAACCCCGATCGAAGAGACGCTGGAGGCGCTGCACGACGTCGTGAAGGCGGGCAAAGCCCGGTACATCGGCGCCTCCTCGATGTACGCTTGGCAGTTCGCCACCATGCTCCATGTCGCCGAGGCGAATGGCTGGACGCGGTTCGCGACCATGCAGAACTACGTGAACCTGCTCTATCGCGAGGAAGAGCGCGAGATGCTGCCGCTTTGCGACGCCGAGGGGATCGGCGTCATCCCGTGGAGCCCGCTTGCGCGCGGGCGGCTAACGCGACCTTGGAACGCCGAGACCGAACGAACGCAGAGCGACGCGTTCGGCAAGAGCCTCTACGCGCACACCGCCGATGCGGATCGTAAGGTCATCGAGGCGGTGGCAGAGGTGGCGGCGGGCAGGGGCGTGCCGCCCGCACAGGTCGCGCTTGCCTGGGTATTGGCAAAGCCGATGGTGGCGGCGCCGATCGTCGGTGCGTCCAAGCCGGGCCACCTGGAGGACGCGATCGCCGCGCTTGATCTCGTGCTGAGCGATGAGGAGATCGAGCGGCTCGAAGCACCCTATGTGCCCCACGCGGTGGTCGGGTTCTCCTGATCGCCGGGAGCGGACAAAGAAAAAGGCGGCGAGGACCGGGTCCCCGCCGCCTTTCTTTTGATCCGGAGCGCAGCCTCAGTCGAGGCGGCGGGCCAGTTCGCGGTTGAGGCCCAGCGCGATCAGCGTGGCGACCGCACCCGACAGCAGATAGCCGCCGGCGGCGATCAGGCCGAAGGTCTCCGCGAGCCACAGCGCGGCGAACGGAGCGAAGCCCGCACCGAACAGCCAGGCCAGATCCGAGGTGAGTGCGGCACCCGTGTAGCGCGCGCGCTTCGGGAAGTTGCTGGTCACGGCACCCGACGACTGACCGAACGACAGGCCGAGCAGGATGAAGCCGACGATCATGAAGGCCGTCTCGCCCGCCTCGCCGCCGTTCAGCAGCATCGGTGCGACACAGGCGAAGATCGCGATCGCAGCGGCGGTGTAGCCGAGTACCGAGCGGCGCCCGATGCGATCCGCGAGCAGGCCCGAGCACACGATCGCCACCACGCCGAAGACGGCGCCGACCATCTCGATCACCAGGAAGCGGGTGACGCTCTGCTGCGTGAACACCGCGACCCAGGAGAGCGGGAATACGGTGACCATGTGGAACAGCGCAAAGCTCGCCAGCGGTGCGAACGCACCGATGATGATGTTGCGCCACTGGTTCTTGAGCGTCGCGGGAACCGGCGATGCGGTGAGTTCGCGGGACTTGAACAGCTCGGAATACTCCGGCGACGCCACCATGCGCAGGCGCGCGAACAGCGCCACGACGTTCAGCGCGAACGCAACGAAGAACGGATAGCGCCAGCCCCAGCTGAGGAAGTCCTCGCCCCCGAGCGTGCCGAGGAAGAAGGCGAACAGCCCGCTCGCCACGATCAGGCCGATCGGAGCGCCCAGCTGCGGCACCATGGCATACCAACCGCGCTTGTGCGGCGGCGCGTTGAGCGCGAGCAGCGACGCGA
The DNA here is from genome assembly GCF_022346685.1 of Sphingomonas sp. ACRSK. Lineage (NCBI taxonomy): Bacteria > Pseudomonadati > Pseudomonadota > Alphaproteobacteria > Sphingomonadales > Sphingomonadaceae > Sphingomonas > Sphingomonas sp. ACRSK. Next base: position 197,468 of record NZ_JAKRNR010000002.1, read on the forward strand.
GGCCGTCCCAGCTGCCGCCCAGTGCGAGTCCCTGGCCGATCCGGAAGATCGCCAGCAGAACCGCCGAAGCGGCGCCGACCTGCGCATAGCTGGGGAGGAAGGCGACCGACACCGTGGACGTGCCGAGCAGGAAGAGCGCGATCGTCAGCTTGACGCTGCGGCCATAGCGGCGGTCGATCGCCATGAAGATCTGGCTGCCGACCGGGCGCGCGATGAAGGCCAATGCGAACAGCGCAAAGGAGGCGAGGGTCGCCTGGACCGCTTCCAGATAGGGGAAGACGAACCGGGGGAACACGAGCACCGACGCGATCGCATAGACGAAAAAGTCGAAGAATTCCGAAGTGCGCCCGATGATCACACCGACGGCGATCTCCCCCGGGTGCACGTCATCATGGCCGCGGGAATTCACGACGCGGGCATCGCGCTCCAAGGGCGCGGACGAGGCATGGGCCTGAGCCATTACGTATTCAACTCTCCGAACGTTCGGCGTCCCGATAGGCTCCGGGGCGCCGATCGGGGATAGGACAAATTGTCCTATTCCGCATGTGCGAACGGAGGTTTAGGCGCGCCGATGATGTCCCGCCTATCGTCTTCCTTCGCCGCGCGATGCGGCCTGAGCTTGCCGCTTGCCGCACTCCTGGGAGGGTGCGACCTGGTGGTGCTGAACCCCTCTGGTGACGTGGCGCGTCAGCAAGGCGACCTGATTCTCTGGTCGACCGGTCTGATGCTGCTCATCATCGTGCCGGTGATGGTGCTCACCGTCCTGTTCGCCTGGCGCTATCGCGCGAGCAACAAGGACGCCGAGTACAAGCCGGACTGGGATCACTCGATCATGCTCGAGCTGGTGATCTGGTCGGCGCCGCTGCTGATCATCATCGCGCTCGGCGCACTGACCTGGACCTCGACCCACCTGCTCGACCCCTACCGCCCGCTGGGTCGCCTCTCGCCGACTCAGGCGGTGAAGGCGAACGAGCGGCCGCTGGAAGTCGAAGTGGTGTCGCTCGACTGGAAGTGGCTGTTCATCTACCCGGAACAGGGGATCGCAACGGTGAACGAGCTGGTGGTGCCGGTCGGCCGCCAGGTCCAGTTCCGGCTGACCTCTTCCAGCGTGATGAACGCGTTCTACGTGCCGGCGATGGCGGGCATGATCTACACCATGCCGGGCATGGAGACGAAGCTTCATGCCGTCCTGAACCGTCCCGGCCAGTTCCCGGGCATCTCCTCGAATTACAGCGGCGCCGGCTACAGCCACATGCGCTTCACCACCCACTCGGTGGATGACGCGGGCTTCGCGCGCTGGGTCTCGGAGGCGAAGGCCGCCAAGGGAACGCTCGACGCGGCGACCTATCTCAAGCTTGAGAAGCCGTCCGAAAAGGTGCCGGTGATGCGCTTCGGCGGCGTCGACAAGGGCCTGTTCGAGCGCATCGTGCAGATGTGCCCGGATCCCAAGCGCCCGTGCGATACCCACAACATGGGGCACGGCGGGCAGCCCGGCGTGAACAACCGCCACGCGGTGCCGGGCGAGCCGGAAGGCGCGCTCTTCAAGGGCAACGAGGAAAAGCACGGCGGCGATCACCAGTCGAAGCCGGCCGGGCCGGCCCAGGGCACCCAGGATCCCGGATCCGAGGCGAACCGCAATATGACCCAGCTCCTCCGCCCCCGCCTGCCGGGTGCGAGCGCGGCCGACCGCGCATAAAGGCCGAACCATGTCAGACAGCATTCTCAAGACAATCTTCGGGCGACTGACGCTCGAAAGCTTCCCGATCCACGAGCCGATCCTGCTGGTCACCTTCGGGGCGGTCATGCTGGGCGGCGTCGCGGTGGTCGCGGCGCTCACCTATTTCCGGCTTTGGGGCTATCTCTGGAAGGAGTGGTTCACCACCGTCGACCACAAGCGCATCGGGATCATGTACATCATCCTGGCGCTGATCATGTTCCTGCGCGGCTTCGCCGACGCGGTGATGATGCGTCTGCAGCAGGCCATGGCCTTCGGCGGCAGCGAGGGCTATCTGCCCGCGCACCACTTCGACCAGGTCTTCACCGCCCATGGCGTGATCATGATCTTCTTCGTGGCGATGCCGTTCGTCACGGGCCTCATGAACTTGGTGGTGCCGTTGCAGATTGGCGCCCGCGACGTGTCCTTCCCGTTCCTGAACAACTTCAGCTTCTGGATGACGGCGTTCGGCGCGGCGCTGGTGATGGTCAGCCTGTTCGTGGGCGAGTTCGCCCGCACCGGCTGGCTGGCGATGGCGCCGCTGTCGGGCCTCGACTATTCGCCGGACGTCGGTGTCGACTATTACATCTGGGCCTTGCAGGTGGCGGGTGTCGGTACCTTGCTATCGGGCGTCAACCTGATCGCGACCATCGTGAAGATGCGCGCGCCGGGCATGACCATGATGAAGATGCCGGTGTTCGTCTGGACGTCGCTGGCGACCAACGTGCTGATCGTCGCCGCATTCCCGGTGCTGACCGCGGTGCTCGCGCTGCTGTCGCTCGACCGCTACGCCGGAACCAACTTCTTCACGAACACCCTGGGCGGCAACCCGATGATGTACGTGAACATGATCTGGATCTGGGGCCACCCGGAGGTGTACATCCTGATCCTGCCGGCATTCGGCATCTTCTCGGAGGTGACCTCCACCTTCTCGAGCAAGCGCCTGTTCGGCTACACGTCGATGGTCTACGCGACCCTCGTCATCACCATCCTGTCGTACCTCGTCTGGCTCCATCACTTCTTCACGATGGGCTCGGGCGCGAGCGTGAACTCCTTCTTCGGCATCACGACGATGATCATCTCGATCCCGACGGGAGCGAAGATCTTCAACTGGCTGTTCACCATGTACAAGGGGCGCGTGCGCTTCGAACTGCCGATGATGTGGACGGTCGCGTTCATGCTGACCTTCGTGATCGGCGGCATGACGGGCGTCATCCTCGCGGTGCCGCCAGCGGACTTCGTCCTCCACAACTCGCTGTTCCTGGTCGCGCACTTCCACAACGTGATCATCGGCGGCGTGCTGTTCGGCCTGTTCGCAGGCGTGAACTACTGGTGGCCGAAGGCCATGGGTTTCCGCCTCGACCCGTTCTGGGGGAAGGTCAGCTTCTGGTGCTGGGTCGTCGGGTTCTGGGTCGCGTTCGCGCCGATCTACATCCTGGGCCTCATGGGCGTTACCCGTCGCCTGCGCGTGTTCGAGGACCCGTCGCTCCAGATCTGGTTCATCATCGCAGGGCTGGGTGCCGCGCTGATCGCGGTGGGAATCCTCGCCATGCTGATCCAGTTCGGGGTGAGCATCCTGCGGCGCGACCAGCTGCGCGACCTGACGGGCGATCCATGGGGTGGCCGCACGCTGGAGTGGGCGACCTCGTCCCCGCCGCCGGCCTACAACTTCGCGTTCACGCCGATCGTCCACGACCTGGACGCCTGGTACGACATGAAGAACCGTCAGGCCGTTCGTCCGACCGGTGGCTACCGCGACATCCACATGCCCAAGAACACGGGTGCCGGCCTCATCATCGCCGCGTTCTCCGCGATCTGTGCCTTCGGCCTGATCTGGTACATGTGGTGGCTGGCAGCCCTGGGCCTGCTGGGCGTGATCGCAGCGACGATCATCCACAGCTTCAACTATGACCGGGACTTCTACATCCCGGCCGCCGAAGTAACCGCCACCGAGGAAGCCTACGGGCGTCAGCTCGCCGCGGCAGGAGCAGCATAACGATGGCCGAGGCCACGATTCCGCCCGGCGCCGAGGCGCCCATGTTCTACGAGCTCGACGAGCATCATCACGACGCCGGGTCCAGCACCATGCTGGGCTTCTGGATGTACCTGATGAGCGACTGCCTCATCTTCGCCATGCTGTTCGCCTGCTACGGCGTCTACAGCGGCAGCCTGGCGGGCGGTCCCGGACCGCACGAGCTGTTCGACCTGAAGCTGGTCGCGGTGAACACCGCGATGCTGCTGCTGTCGTCGATCACCTATGGCTTCGCAATGATCGCAGCCGGCGAGCAGAACAAGGGCGCGACCCTTGGCTGGCTGGCCGCGACCGGCCTGTTCGGCCTCGCGTTCCTGGGCATCGAGCTCTACGAGTTCTCGCACCTGATCCATGAAGGTGCGGGTCCGTGGCGCAGTGCGTTCCTGTCGGGCTTCTTCACGCTGGTCGGCACGCACGGTCTGCACGTCACTTTCGGCATCATCTGGCTGGTGGTGCTGATGGTGCAGGTGAGCCGCGGTGGCCTGATCGCCGCCAACCAGCGTCGCCTCCAGTGCCTCTCGCTGTTCTGGCACTTCCTCGACGTCGTCTGGATCGGCGTCTTCACCTTTGTCTATCTGTTGGGAGTGCTGCGATGAGCGCGGAACCCGTGGCCCATCACGCCAGCGGCGAAGCACATGGCTCGCGCCGCGACTATGTGATCGGCTTTCTCCTGTCGGTCGTGCTGACGGCGATCCCGTTCGCGCTCGTCATGACCAACGCCTTCTCGGATCCGCGGGTGACCGCGGGCATCGTGACGGCGATGGCGATGGTGCAGATCGTCGTGCACATGATCTACTTCCTGCACATGAACACCAAGTCGGAAAGCGGCTGGACGCTGATGGCGCTGATCTTCACGATCATCATCGTCGTCATCGTGGTCGCCGGATCGCTCTGGGTCATGTACCACATGAACCTCAACATGATGCCCGAGATGGCGTCCGAGGCCATGGAAGCGATGTGAAGCAGCGTGTCGCCCGGCTCGCGCTGGGCACGCTGATTGCCCTGGTCTTTGCAGCGCTGGTGGCGCTGGGGATCTGGCAGCTGGAACGCCGTAGCTGGAAGCTGGCGTTGATCGCACAGGTGGAGCAGCGACTGCACGCTCCACCTGTCGCGGCTCCGGGGCCCACGGCCTGGGGCGGCATCGATGACGGGGACGTCTATACCCGCGTCATCGCAAGCGGCCGGTACCGGGCCGGTGCGGACAGTTTCGTACAGGCTAGCACGCAGCTCGGTCCCGGATACTGGGTGCTGACGCCGCTCGACACGGGCAAGTTCACGCTCCTGGTCAATCGGGGCTTCGTGCCGCCGGAACTGCGCGGCAAGGTGGCGGCGCCCGAAGGGCAGGTCTCCGTGGAGGGGCTGTTGCGGGTGACGGAGCCCGGCGGTGGCTTCCTGCGCAGCAACGATCCCGGGCAGGATCGTTGGTACTCGCGCGATGTCGCAGCGATCGCCAACAAACGGGGGCTTGAGAATGTCGCTCCCTATTTCATCGATGCCGTCGGACCACGTTCCGGATGGCCGCGCGGCGGCCTGACGGTCGTCCGCTTCCGGAACAATCACCTTGGGTACGCCTTCACCTGGTTCGGGCTGGCCGCCGGTCTGCTGGTGATGGTCGCGGTCGCCCGCCGCTGGGGCAGGGAGGTCCACGAGGCGCCGCCACATGACGCGTAGCATCGCCTTTCGCGCCGACGGCGACGCCGGGAGCCGGAACCAGCGGCTGCTGGTACAGCTCCGCTGGATCGCGATCGGGGGGCAGCTGACCGCGATTCTGGCCGTGCACTTCGGCCTTGGCATCGCCCTCCCGCTGACGCCGATGCTGGCGACGCTTGGGGTGCTCCTCGGCCTCAACCTATTCGCCCTGTTCCGTCGGGGCAGATCGACCACCAACCTCCAGATGTTCGGCGTGCTGCTGGTCGATGTCGGTGCGCTGACGGTCCAGCTCTACCTGTCCGGCGGGGCCAAGAACCCGTTCGTGACCCTCTACCTGTTGCAGGTCGTCATCGGCGCGGTGCTGCTGTCCGCCTGGTCGAGCTGGGCGCTGGTGGCGATGACCAGCGTGGCGTTTGCAGCGCTTGCGGTGGTGCATCGACCGCTGCCGCTGCCGGCGGCATTGGCGAGCGATCTGTCCCCGGGGTTCATGGCCGCCAACTGGTTCAACTTCACGCTCACCTCGATCCTGCTGGTCGCGTTCGTGACCCGCATGGCCCGCAACGTCCGCGATCGGGACGCGCACCTAGCGGCGATCCGCCAGCGAGCGGCCGAAGAGGACCATATCGTCCGCATGGGATTGCTCGCGAGCGGTGCCGCGCACGAGCTGGGAACCCCTCTCGCGTCGCTTTCCGTGGCGCTCGGCGACTGGCGGCAGGAGCCCGCCATCGCCGGCAGTCCGCGGCTGGCGGCGGAGGTAGACGAGATGCGGGACGAGATCGCCCGCTGCAAGAAGATCCTGGGCGGCGTCCTGTTCGCCGCGGGCGAAGTCACCGGCGAGGCGCCGGTGCGCACCAGCCTGCATCGCTTCCTGGAAGGCGTGGTCGAAGACTGGCGCGGCAAGGGCCCGGTTCCTCTCCGGTTCGAGAGCCATCTGGGTCCCGACCGGCCGATCGTCGCCGATCGGGCGCTGGCGCAGGCGCTCACCAACCTCTTCGACAATGCGGCCGAGGCCGGCGCCGGGTCGATCACGCTGGCGGCGGTGATGGACGGCCCCATATTGGTGCTGGCGGTCCGGGACGACGGACGCGGCTTTCGGGAGGATATGTTGGGGACTGTCGGGCAGCCGTATCGCAGCAGCAAGGAAGCGGGCGGCCTGGGGCTGTTCCTTGCGACCAACGTCCTGCGGACGCTGGGCGGCACGCTGGAGGCACAGAACCGGGCCGGCGGCGGCGCGGAGGTGGTGCTGGCGCTGCCGATCGCCTCGCTCGCGCTGGAGGAGACGGAATGACCGACCGCAGGCTCCTGATCGTCGAGGACGATGCGGTCTTCGCGCGCACGCTCGCCCGGTCGTTCGAGCGGCGTGGCTACCAGGTGGAGGTGACGGCGGATCTCGAGGATCTGGCCGGCATCGTCGATCGGTTTGCGCCCGAGTTCGCGGTCGTGGATCTGCGGCTCGGCGGGGCATCGGGCCTTGCCTGTGTCGAGCAGCTTCATGCCGCGGACCCGGAGATGCGGATCGTGGTGCTGACGGGCTTTGCGAGCATCGCGACGGCAGTGGAGGCGATCAAGCTGGGCGCCACCAACTATCTGACGAAGCCCTCGCACACCGACGAGATCGAGGCGGCGTTCGATCGGCCCGGCGGCGACGCTCAGGTCGAGGTCTCCGCCACCCCCACGACGATCAAGACGCTGGAGTGGGAGCATATCCACCAGACGCTGGCCGCGAGCGACTTCAACGTGTCGGAGGCCGCGCGGCGGCTCGGCATGCATCGGCGTACCCTCGCCCGGAAGCTGGAGAAGCGCCACCTTTCCTGATCCGGCCGCCTTGACGACCGCGGTGCGCGGCGCGACGGCGGGCGCGGATTTGCTGTCAGGAGAGTGGGTTGGAGCAGGACAAGGACGCGCGCCACAATGCCAGGATGCGCAAGGTACAGCTTGCGCGCCAGGCGATGATGGCAACCAAGACGATCGAGAAGGGGCTGCTGATCGTCCACACCGGCCCTGGCAAGGGGAAGACCACCGCGGCGCTCGGCATGGCGGTGCGCGCGATCGGCCACGGCATGAAGGTGGGTGTGATTCAGTTCGTCAAAGGGGCGATGGATACCGGCGAAAAGGCGGTGTTCGACGCCCTTTCCGATCACATCGAGTTTCGCCCCATGGGGGAGGGGTTCACCTGGGACACCCAGGATCGCGCCCGCGACATCGCCGTGACCCGCACCGCCTGGGAAGAGGTGAAGCGGATGCTGGAGGATCCCACCTACGACATGGTGATCGCCGACGAACTCAACATCGTCCTGCGCTACGATTATCTGCCAGTGGAAGAGGTGCTGGCGGCGGCTGCGGCACGGGGGCCTCGGCAGCATTTCGTCGTCACCGGGCGCAACGCGCCGCAGGCGCTGATCGACATGGCCGACCTCGTCACCGAGATGACGCAGGTCAAGCATCCGTTCCGGGACGGGGTGAAGGCCCAGGCCGGGATCGAATTCTGATCGCGCGCGCAACCCCAGCAACGCAGCGCGATTGACCCCGCCCGGCGGCGCGGCTACCGGGCGGCATGCGACAGGTTCCCCGGAGACGGGGATGAAAAGGGAACGGGAAAACCCCGGCTGCCCCTGCAACTGTACGCGGCGAGCCACCGCGCCATACGCCATTGGGAGTGATCCTGAGAAGGCGGCGAGGACCGGCTGAGACCCGCGAGCCAGGAGACCTGCCTGACGCAGTCGTCCTTCGATCGGTCAGGGTGCGCCGAACGGACGGGGAAACCCGAGCGACGACATCGTCAGCCTGCATGCTTGCGGGGGCGAGGGCGTGCGCCCTCTCCCGGCAAGCAGCGGGCGTTGCATGTTGAAGGGGGTTTCATGATCCGAGTTCTTGCGCCGTTGCCGCTGCTGTTTTCGCTTCCCGTTTTTGCACAGGAGGCGCCGGCGCCCGACGCTGCGACTGCCCCGGCCTCGGACGAGGTCGTCGTCACCGCCACCCGCACGCCCGTCGCTGCCGATCGGGTCGCCGCATCCATCACGGTGCTCGACAAGGAAGCGATCGACCAGGCCCAGGACCTGACCGTGGCAGGGCTGCTGCTCCGCACCCCGGGTGTCAGCCTGTCGAGCAACGGCGGCTTCGGTACCGCCACCTCGGTTCGCATCCGCGGTGCCGAAGCCGACCAGACGGTGGTGGTGATCGACGGTGTCAAGCTGAACGATCCGTCCTCGACGGGCGGCGGCTACAACTTCGCGAACCTGCTGGTGGGGGATGCCTCCCGCATCGAGGTGCTGCGGGGCGTCCAGTCGATCCTCTGGGGCAGCCAGGCGATCGGCGGCGTCGTCAACGTCGTGACGCCGCTGCCGCAGAGCGATCTCGAGGGGAGCTTCGATGTCGAGGCGGGGTCACGCGACACCGTGAGCGCCCGCGCCGCGGTGGGCGGGAAGACCGGCCCGCTCGCGTGGCGCGTCGGCGGTCAGACGTTCACTACCGATGGTGTCTCGGCAGTGGCACCCGACTTCGGTGGCCGCGAGGCGGACGGCTATACGAACCAAAGCGCGCAGGGCCGCGCGCGGCTCGAGCTGGCGACCGGCGTCAGCGCCGAGGTGCGGGGCTATTACGCCAATGGACGCGTGGAGATCGACGGGTTCGCCGGCGACAGCCTGGAGTATTCGCGCAACCGTGAGTTCGTGGGATATGCGGGCCTGAACGTCGACCTTCTGGGTGGCCGTCTGCGCAACCGCTTCGGCTACGGCTATACCGACACCAACCGCGACAACTATGATCCGGCGCGCGAGCGACCCAAGACCTTCGACGCGGCAGGCCGGAACGAGCGGCTCGAGTATCAGGGCAGCCTTGCGATCGCGACCGGATGGAACGCCGTGTTCGGGATCGAGAACGAGAAGTCGCGCTTCCGCTCCGTTTCCCCTTCCGGCGCCTTGTCGGACCCGGTGCCGGAGCCGGCACGCGGCAAGGCCGAACTCACCGGCGTCTTTGGGCAGATCAACGGCATGGTGATCGACGGCCTCACCCTGACTGCGGGGCTGCGGCAGGACAACCACAACCGCTACGGCAGCAAGACGCTCTTCGCCGGGGGCGGAGCCTGGGCACTGCCGTGGGGCACCGTGGTTCGCGCCAGCTACTCCGAAGGCTTCAAGGCGCCGACGCTCTACCAGCTGTTCTCCGAATACGGGAACCAGGCCCTCAACCCGGAGCGCGCGCGGAGCTGGGAGGCGGGGGTCGAGCAGCGCCTGTTCGACCGTGCAGTGACGCTCTCGGCGACCTATTTCGAGCGCCGGACCCGCGACCTGGTCGAATACATCGGCTGCGGCGCCACACCGGACCCGCTCTGCGTCATCCCCGGCACCGACATCGCGCGCTGGGGCTATTATGACAACATCGCCCGCGCATTTGCCCGCGGAGTGGAAGCCACCGTCGCTGCCCGCCTGGGTTCGCGGGTGACCGCCGACGCCAACTACAGCTGGACCGAGGCCGAGAACCGCTCGACCGGCAGCGCCTATGGCAACTGGTTGCCGCGGCGTCCCCGCCACACGGCCAATGCGTCCGCGACCTACAGCCTGCCGAGTGGTGCGTCCCTGGGCGCGGCGCTGCGCTGGGCCGGCAAGAGCTATGACAATGCGGCCAACACGACGCGACTGGACGACTATACGCTGGTCGACGTTCGGGGCGAGGTCCCGCTGAGCCCGAAGGTGCGGCTCTTCGCGCGGGTGGAGAACCTGTTCGACGAGGACTATGCCACCGTCTACCGGTACGGCACGCTCGGCCGCAGCGTCTATGCAGGTCTGCGCGGCCGCTTCTGAGGGAAATGATCGATGACGACACCCCGTTCTTCGCAAGCCGCATCGGCGCTCTGGATCCTGCTGCTCACCGTGGCGAGCGTCGCGACCACCCTGGTGTTCAAGTGCGCGACGCCATTCCCGGCGCTTGCCGCCCTGGCGGCGGTGCACATGCGGGCGAAGGACGGGGTGTCGCTCGCGCTGCTCGCATGGGCGGTGAGCCAGCTCGTCGGCTTCTGCTGGCTTGATTACCCTCTGGCCGCCAACAGCCTCGGCTGGGGTGGGGTGATGGGGCTCGCGGCCGTCGCGGGCGCCATCGCAGCGCACTCGACAGCGGCGCGATCGGGGGCGGGGCTCCTCACCCGGCTCGGCCTGAGCTTCGTCGCGTCCTTCGTCGCCTTCAAGGTGATGATCCTTCTCGGGACGCTAGTGCTGGATGGCGGGACCGCGGCTTTCGCTCCGGACGTGCTGCTGCGCCAGCTCGCGCGCAATGCGGCCGTGCTCGCAGGCTTGCTGGTTCTCCACCGTCTGCTCATCAGCCTCGGCGTGCCGCCCGTGCAGACGGAGCGTGCGCTCGCATGATCCTGAAGCCAGCGGCCAGCGGGCCGGCGATCGTCGCCTGCAACACCTGCCGCGTGCCCGGTGAGGACCAGACCGGCGACAGCGGCAAGCGAAGCGGTGCCCGCCTGGTCGAGGCACTGCGGGCCGTGCAGGCGAGCGACCCCGCGTATGAGGCCGTGGCAGTCGAGGAGATGCCCTGCTTGTTCGCCTGCGGGGACTCCTGCACCGTGCATCTGCGCGCGCCGGAGAAGGTCGGCTACGTCCTCGGGCGCTTCACGCCGGACGAAGGTGCGGCACGTGCTATCCTGGACTATGCAGTCCTGTATGCAGAGAGCGATGCGGGACAGGTGCCCTATCGCGACTGGCCGGAAGGTGTGAAGGGGCACTTCCTGACGCGCATGCCGCCCGCCGGCTTCGTGGTGGCATGAGCGGCTTCTTCGCTTCGGCCGCAGCGTTCGAAGCGGCGTTAGGAAGCCTTCGGAGCATCGATGCGGCAGCGCGCGGTGCTGCTGCCGCCCGTCAGGACGTCCTCACCAAGCCACCCGGATCCTTGGGAAGGCTGGAGGAGATCGCGCTGTTTCTCGCCGGGTGGCAGGGACGCGAGCGTCCTCGGATCGACCGGGGGCGGGTGGCAATCTTCGCGGGCAACCATGGCGTGGCGGCCCGAGGCGTGAGTGCCTTTCCGTCCGAAGTTACGGCGCAGATGGTCGCCAACTTCGAAGCCGGAGGCGCCGCCATCAATGCCTTGGCCCGTGCCGCCGGGCTGGAACTGGTCGTCGTCCCGATCGATCTCCACCGCCCGACGGAGGACTTCGTCGAAGCGCCCGCCATGTCCGCCGAAGAGTGCCTCGCGGCGCTCAATGCGGGCGCCGCGGTGGTCGAGCCGGATCTCGACCTGCTCGTGCTGGGCGAGATGGGCATCGGCAACTCGACCGCGGCGGCCGCACTAGCGGCAGCGAGCTTCGGCGGCGGCGCGCGGGATTGGGTGGGGCCGGGTACCGGCGTCCACGGTAGTGCATTCGAAGCCAAGGTCGCGGCAGTCGACGCCGCCCTGACCCGTCACGCGAAGGCGGCATCGGGTGCCTTTGAGATCCTCCGGCGCCTGGGCGGACGGGAGATCGTCGCCATCGCCGGCGCGGTGCTTGCAGCACGGCAGGCAGGCGTCCCCGTGCTGCTGGACGGCTTCATCTGCTGTTCCGGCGTCGCTCCGCTTGCGGCGACCAACCCGGACATCGTCGGGCATTGCCTCGCCGGACATTGCTCGGCCGAGCCCGGTCATGCGCGGCTGCTCGACCGGCTCGGGCTCACCCCGATCCTGTCTCTGGGAATGCGATTGGGGGAGGGCAGCGGCGCTGCGATTGCAGCAGGGGTGGTGCGCGCCGCGATCGCGACCCACGACCAGATGGCGAGCTTTGCCGAGGCAGGCGTTTCCGAGGCGTGACGGCGCCGATCGATCTTCACCTGATGCGCCACGGCGAGCCGGCGCTTGCCGGCCGGCTGCTTGGCAGCACGGATTGTGAAGTTCTCCCCAACGGGGTGCGGGCATGCCGTTCGGCTGCGGCCGAATTGGCCATCCGGCAGGTGGTCGCGTCCGATCTGCGCCGCTCGGTGGACTGCGCCACGGCGGTCGCGGCGGATCACGAGGTACCGCTGGGCCTTGATGGACGGTGGCGGGAACTCGATTTCGGACACTGGGATGGACGGCGCCCGGAAGAGGTGGACGCTACGGCTCTCCGCGGGTTCTGGGACGATCCGGATGGAGCGCCGCCACCCGGTGGGGAGCGTTGGTCGACGCTCCTTGAACGCGTCGCCCGGGCCCTGGAAGAGGTCGGGGACGGCAGCCTGATCGTTACTCATGCGGGCGCCATGCGGGCGGCTCTGGTAGCCGCCTGCGGCTTCGACCGGCGTCAGAGTTGGGCCTTCGACCTGCCTTATGCCTGTGTGCTCTCGCTACGCCTCTGGCGCGGCGAGGCACCCGCCGCGCAGATCCTGGCATTGCGCCCATGAAGGGGCTGCTGCTCGCGTTCGGCTTCCTCACCCGCCTGCCGGTTCCATCGGTGTCCGCTGACCCCAAGGCGTTCGCGGCCGCGATCCGGTGCTACCCGGTCGTGGGGCTGGTGGTAGGGACGCTCGTTGCCGGGGCGGGGTGGCTCGGGAGCCTCGCCGACCCCTGGGTCGGCGCGCTTGCGGCGCTCGCCTGCTGGGTCGGCGTCACGGGCGCGCTGCATCTCGACGGCCTTGCCGATGTCGCTGATGGGGTCGGTGCCGCGCACGGGGATCGTAGCCGCCTGATCGCGGTCATGGCCGACCCCCGTGTCGGAAGCTTCGGCGTGGTGGCGATCGTGTTGCAGCTGCTGGCGAAGCTGGTGCTGCTTCATGGCGCGGCGGGGGCCGGATGGCTTCCGTTCGTGCTGGTGCCGTTTGCCGCCCGCATGGGCCCGCTCGCCTGGGCACGCTGGGTCCGGCCGCTCAAACCGGCTGGGCTCGGCGCAACCGTGGCCTCCGCGGTCCGCGCGCGGGATCTTTGGGGCTGGGCGGCCGTGTTGGCGGCCGCATGCGTCGCAGTGCCTTCCCTGATCGTCGCGCCGCTGCTGATCGGGGCTGCTGCGGCCTGGTTCCGGCGACGCCTGGGCGGGATCACCGGCGACGCCCATGGTGCAGGAATCGAGCTGGTGGAGACCGGATTGCTGGTGGCGCTAGTGACGATCGGCCAAGGCTGACAGCGCGATCAGCGCGTCGATGTCGACATGCTGCTCCAGCTCCGCCGCGATACCGTCGAGCGCGCGGTCGACGGAAGCGCTGTGGTCCGGGCCGCTGCCTGCCACGCCGATCCGCGCGAGCCACGCGCGCCGTTGCGCGGCCAGCCCCAGCAGACCATGCACATAGCTTCCGGTCACCAGCCCATCCGCACTCACCGCGCCGTCCGTCCGGCCGTCTTCGAAGCGCACCGCCGGGCGTGCCGTGTCGGCGCCCGTGGTCCGGCCGAGATGGATTTCATAGCCCTCGAACGCCGCGCCGTTGGCGGTGCCGCGGACCTCTGCCAGCGTCTTGTCGCCTCCGAGCACGGTGTCGACTGCCAGCAGCCCGAGGCCGCCGACCCTCTCCGCAGGACCCTCAACCCCCTCCGGATCGGCGATGCTGCGTCCAAGCATCTGATAACCCCCGCAGAGGCCCAGCACGGGCCGCCCGCGCCGATGATGCGCGCGGATGTCGATGTCCCAGCCTTGCGCGCGCACGAAACGAAGGTCGGCGATCGTCGCCTTGGAGCCGGCAAGGACGATCAGCGCCGCCTCTGCCGGGATCGGCTTGCCGGGCGCTACCATCACCAGTTCCACGTCGGGTTCGAGGCGCAGGGGATCGAGGTCGTCGAAGTTGGCGATATGGGCGGTGATGGGGCAGGCGATCACCACGCGATCCGCTCTCACGGCCTGGGATTGCTGGAGCACGACGGCATCCTCGCTCGGCAGCCTGACCGCGTCCGCGAGCCACGGCACCACGCCGAACCCGCGCCACCCCGTCCGTTCTGCGATCGCATGGTAGCCATCGGAGAACAGCGCCGGATCCCCGCGAAACTTGTTGACCAGAAAACCGTGGATCATGGCGGCATCCTCGGGGTCTATTACCGCGCGCGTGCCGACCAGCGAGGCGATCACGCCGCCCCGGTCAATGTCGCCGACCAGCACCACCGGCACCCCGGCTGCGCGCGCGAAGCCCATGTTGGCGATGTCGCCGGCGCGCAGGTTGATTTCGGCAGGCGAGCCGGCGCCCTCGATCACGACGATGTCCGCTTCGGCCTGCAAGCGCCGGTAGCTCGCCAGCACCTCGTCCAGCAGGCCTTCGCGACCCTGGCGCCATTGCGCAGCCCGAAGAATGCCGCGCACCTGCCCCCGCACTACCAGTTGCGAGGTGCGGTCCCCCTGAGGTTTCAGCAGCACGGGGTTCATGTCGACGGTGGGTCGGACCCGCGCAGCCAGGGCCTGGGTGGCCTGGGCACGGCCGATCTCGCCGCCTTCCGCCGTGACCGCGGCGTTGTTCGACATGTTCTGCGGCTTGAATGGACGTACGCGCAGGCCGCGATTGGCGAGTGCCCGGCAGAGGCCCGCGACCAGCACCGACTTGCCCACATCGGAGCCGGTCCCCTGCAACATCACGGCACCCATGCAATGGCTCCTGCAATCACCCAGAGAAAGAGACAGGCGCGACGATAGACGCGGAGCGCTCTGAAAAGGTCTTTTGAAGTCGGGTCCCGATATTCGCCGCCGATCCACGGCTTGTCCGCCGTTACGCCATCATAGGCGACCGGCCCGGCCAGCCGGACGCGAAGGGCGCCGGCCATCGCCGCTTCCGTCCAGCCAGCGTTGAGAGACGCATGACGGCGGGCGTCGCGCCACATCGTTCGCCATCCGCCGGCGCCAGCAAGGCAGAGGAGGGCGCCACCCAATCGTGCCGGCAGAATATTGGCGAGGTCGTCGAGCCGCGCCGATGCCCAGCCGAAGGCACGCCAGCGCGGCTCTCGATGGCCGATCAGGCTGTCCGCAGTGTTGAGCGCCTTGTAGGCCCAAAGCCCCGGCAGTCCCAGCAGCAGAAGCCAGAAGAGCGGTGCCGCGATGCCGTCGCAGAAGCTCTCTGCAAGGCTTTCGATGCCGGCGCGCGCGACGGCGGCTTCATCGAGCGCGGCAGTGTCCCTGCCGACGATGCGGGAGACTGCAGCACGCGCCCTCGGCAGGTCGCCGGCCAGCAGGGCCGCTGCAACCGGCCGGACGTGATCGTCGAGGCTTCGCTGTGCCAGGCCGGGTGCCGCCAACAGCGCCACGCCGATCCAGCCATAAGGACCCAGCAGGTTGCGGGCCGTTCGTTCGAGGAGCCAGGCGCCACCCGCTGCGGCGACGATCAGGAGCATGACCGTGAGAACCCCGGCGGCACGGCGGCTCCACTCCGGCCGGTCGGGAACGTTCCAGCGCGCCTCGCACGCACCGATCAGGCGCGCGAAGCCGCCGACGGGGTGGCCGACGCGGGCATAGAGCCGCTCGGGCCACCCGACTGCGGCATCGATCGCAAGCGCGAGCAGGGCGATCGGCTCAGCGATGGGAGAGCGCCCGATCAAGCCGCGCCAGCGCCGCCGCATCCGTTGGAAGGCCGATGCGCAGCCACTCGGGCGCATAGTCGAACGGCCGGGTCAGGATGCCTTGGCGCGCCAAGTCGGTGAAGATCGCCTGCGCCGCTGCGTCCTCGATCAGACGGAATAGCGGACTTGCGCCCTGCGGCTCGAGGTGATGACGACGCAGCACGGCATCCAGAGCCCCGCAGCGCTCGGCCAGCTGCTTGCGGGCGTCGGCGATCCAGTCGGCATCGCCATAGGCGGCAGTGCCGAGCGCGATGGCGTGGGCGGAGATCGGCCAGCTTCCCAGCCGATCGCGCAACGCCGCCACCAGATCCGCCGCGCCACAGGTGAAGCCCAGGCGGACGCCGGCCAAGCCGAAGAACTTCCCGAACGACCGCAAGACGAGCACCCGATCCTTGGGCGTCAGATGCGGGAGCACGCTTACCTCTGGAGTCGCGTCGGCGAAGGCCTCGTCGATCACCAGCACGCCACCTGCGCGAGCAAGACGACGGGCCAGGTCCAGCATCTGTTCGGGCGCGACCACGCGGCCGTCCGGGTTGTTCGGGTTCGCGAGCAGCAAGGTGCCGTCGCCGACCGCTCCAAGCGCATCGATCGGGACCATGTCGCTGCAGGCGAGGGCATCCGCGTGGGTTCGGTAGCCGGGCGCACCGTGGCGGTGCGGCGACGGCAACCCGAGACCACTGAGCAGCCGTAGCCCGAGTTCGGTGCCCGGCAATGCGGTGATCGCCAGATGCTGCGCCCCGAACGCGGCGGCGGCGGCCGCTTCCAGTGCCGCGCGCGATCGCTCCGAGGGTAGCCGATCGAGGTCGATGTCGGGCGCAATCGTCGGGCTCCATGCAACGGGGTTGATCCCGGTGGAGAGATCGAGCCATGGCTGCGGCGCATCGGGAAAGCAGTGCGTCGCCTCTTCGAGGCAGCCGCCGTGGAACATCAATGCGCGCAATGCGGAGCCTCTACTTGGGGTGCGGCAGCCTCCATCCGCATTGGCGGAGCAACAGGCAAGGGGCAAAGGATGAGCATCGAACGATCGGGACGCACGATGCTGGTGCTGGGCGGCGCCCGTTCGGGCAAGAGCCGCTACGCACAAAGCCTGGCAGAGGCGTCGGGTGGTCGGCTGGTCTTCGTCGCGACTGCCCAGGCGTTCGACGACGAGATGACCGATCGCATTCGCCGGCACCAGGCGGATCGCGACGGCCGCTGGACGACCGTCGAGGCGTCGGTCGACCTGGCCAGCGCGATCGCGGCCGCGGATGACGAGGATGCCGTGGTGCTGGTCGACTGCCTGACGCTGTGGGCCTCCAACTTGCTGCTCGGCGAGGAGGATGCCGAGGCGCGGCTGGCGCAGTTGCTGGCGGCACTGGAGCGCGCGCGGGGGCAGGTGCTCCTCGTAGCCAACGAGGTCGGGCTCGGCATCGTGCCCGACAACGCGCTCGCCAGGGCGTTCCGCGATCTTGCCGGCACCGTCAACCAGCGCGTCGCCGCGGTGGCCGACCAGGTGCACATGACCGTGGCCGGCATCCCCATCATCGTGAAGTGACGCCGATCCGGCTTGACACCTGCCCGGCGCAAGCGGCAGCACGGGTGCGACGACATGGGAGAGATCGGGCACCAGCCCGGCGCCGAAGGAGCAACCGCCCCGGAAACTTTCAGGCAGAAGGACCGGTCGTCATCAACATCTGGAGAGAGGCGCGCTGGCGTCCGCCGACGGGATAGCATTCTCAGGCAGGAAGGACAGAGGGGGCATGCAACCGCCTGGAGGCGGGGAGTTCATCATGCCGGACGATCCTTCCCAGAACAGCCGCGCCGACGCGCGCCGCGCGATCAGCGTCACCGAATTGTTCACGATCGGCATCGGGCCGTCGAGCTCCCACACCGTGGGGCCGATGCGGGCGGCCCATGGCTTTGCCGAGGCGGCGCTGGAGGCGCTGCAGCCGGTTCGTGTCCGCTGCGAGCTGTTCGGTTCCCTGTCGCTGACGGGACGCGGCCACGCGACGGACAGCGCCGTCGTGCTCGGGCTTGCCGGCCATCTGCCCGATACCGTGGATCCCGACGCAGTAGCGGAGATCCTGCGGGCGGTGCGCGAACGCGGCCGATTGCAGCTTGGCGGCCGGGTGCCGATCGCGTTCGGCGCGGACGACATCGTCTTCTCGCACGAATTCCTGCCCGGGCATCCCAATGCGGTTCGCTTCACCGCCTGGGATGCGTACGAAGGCGAACGCACCCAGACCTATTTCTCCATCGGCGGCGGCGTGGTGGTGGAGGCGGGCGCCGGGTTGCACATCGCCAACGCCGCGGTCGCGCATCCGTTCGCCTCTGGTGCCGAGTTGCTCGAGCTGGGCGAGGCGACCGGCCTTTCGATCGGTGAGATCGTCCGCCGAAACGAGTGCGCCTGGCGCAGCCGCGAGGAAACCGATGCCTTTCTGGACGCCGTGCGGGCAGCGATGCTCGCGTCCATCGAACGGGGCTGTGCGACCGACGGCGTGCTCCCGGGGGGCCTGAACGTCCGTCGGCGTGCCAAGGCGCTGCACACGACGCTGGCTGCGCGCAGCGATCGAGCGGCGCCGGCTTCGGTGATGGAATGGATCAGCCTGTGGGCGCTGGCCGTCAACGAGGAGAATGCGGCCGGCGGACGAGTGGTTACCGCGCCCACGAACGGGGCCGCGGGCGTCATCCCGGCAGTGCTCCAATATTACGAGCGGTTCGTGGAAGGAGCGACACCGGAGGGCTCGCGGGTGCTGCTCGCGACCGCGGCCGCCATTGGCTTCCTGTACAAGAAGCGCGCGTCGATCTCGGCTGCCGAGATGGGGTGCCAGGGGGAGGTCGGCGTCGCCTGCTCGATGGCGGCAGCGGGGCTTGCGGCGGTGCTTGGTGGCACGAACCAGCAGATCGAGAATGCCGCAGAGATCGGCATGGAGCACAACCTGGGCCTGACCTGCGACCCGATCGGCGGCCTGGTGCAGGTGCCCTGCATCGAGCGCAACACCATGGGCGCGGTGAAGGCGGTCAACGCCGCCTATCTGGCGCTGCACGGCGACGGCAGCCATATCGTGCCGCTGGATGCGGTGATCGAGACGATGCGTCAGACCGGCGACCACATGCGATCCGAGTATAAGGAGACGAGCCTGGGCGGGCTGGCAGTGAACGTCGTCGCCTGCTGACGGCTTGCCTCCGGGGGCCGTTCCGGTCCATGCGGCCGCCATGCCCAAAATCCGTGCCGACCAGCTGCTCGTCGACCGAGGCCTCGCCGAGAGCCGTACGCGGGCGCAGGCGTTGGTGATGGCCGGCCTCGTGTTCGTCGGCGATCGCAAGATCGAGAAGCCCGGGCAGCAGCTGGCGGACGATGCCGTGCTGGACGTGCGCGGACGCGACCATCCCTGGGTTTCCCGCGGCGGCGTGAAGCTCGCCCATGGCCTCGATCACTTCGGCTGGACGGTCGACGGCGCGGTTGCGATCGACGTCGGCGCGTCCACGGGCGGCTTCACCGACGTGCTCCTGACCCGTGGGGCGGCGCGCGTCTATGCCGTCGACAGCGGCACCAACCAGCTCGCCTGGAAGCTCCGCCAGGACCCTAGGGTCATCGTGCACGAGCAGACGAGTGCGCGGCTCCTCACCGCGGCGCATGTGCCGGAGCGGGTGGACCTGATCGTCTGCGATGCGAGCTTCATCGCGCTCGCCAAGGTGCTCGACGTGCCGATGGGGTTCGCGAAGCCGGGCGCACGGTTGCTCGCGCTGGTGAAGCCGCAGTTCGAGGCCGGGCGCGCGGAGGTGGGTAAGGGCGGCGTCGTCCGCGATCCCGCCGTGCACGCGCGCGTGTGCGAGGAGGTGGCGAACTGGCTCAGCGGTCGCGGCTGGCAGGTGGAGGGCGTGACGCAGAGCCCCATCACCGGTCCCGAAGGCAACGTCGAGTTCCTCATCGCAGCCCATGCTCCCGACGAGGGCGGCGGTCCCGAATAGGGACAGGCTCTGAGTGGCGGCTCCGGCTTGCATTGCACCCGG
Organism: Sphingomonas sp. ACRSK; assembly: GCF_022346685.1. Lineage (NCBI taxonomy): Bacteria > Pseudomonadati > Pseudomonadota > Alphaproteobacteria > Sphingomonadales > Sphingomonadaceae > Sphingomonas > Sphingomonas sp. ACRSK. Next base: position 217,318 of record NZ_JAKRNR010000002.1, read on the forward strand.
CCGCACCGCAGACAACGCGACCGGATGAACAGGATTGAGCGCGTGAACGAGATCGCTTCCAGAGCGCAATTGCGTGCGGGCTTCCTGCGGTGGGCGATCGTGACCGTGCCGCTCGTCCTCCTCCTGGGACTGGTCGCCGGCAGCCTGGTTCCCGCTGGATCCCAGAACGCCTGGTACGCCGCCTTGGCAAAGCCGTGGTTCACGCCCCCGGACTGGGCCTTTCCGGTCGCCTGGACGCTGATCTACCTGCTGCTGGGCGTGGCCTTGGCCATGGTGCTCGACGCGCGAGGCGCGCGCGGGCGTGGGATCGCCGTCAGCGCCTTTGTGGTGCAACTGGTGCTCAACCTCGCCTGGATGCCGCTGTTCTTCGGAGCGCATCGCGTGTCCGCGGCCCTGGCGCTGATCCTGGTGCTGCTTGTTCTGGTGGCGCTTACGGCCTGGTTGTTTGCCCGGATCCGCCCGCGTGCGGCGTTGCTTTTCGTGCCCTATGTCGCGTGGCTGATCCTGGCGACGGCGCTCACCTGGGAGATCGATCGGCGTAATCCGGGTGCCGAAACCCTTGTGCCCGCGACCTCGTCTGCCCAAATGGCGATCTAGACGCGGGAAGGACCTGACACATGCAATCCGAAAACCGGATCTTCGACGATTTCGCCAAGTTCGTGAACGGCGCTGCCGGCACCCTGGCTGGCATGGCGCGCGAGGGCGAAAGCGCAGCGCGCGAGCGGGTGCGTGAATTCGTCGGCGGGCTCGACTTCGTCAGCCGCGACGAGTTCGAGGTCGTGAAGGCGATGGCCGTTGCCGCGCGGGACGAGGCAGATGGCCTGAGGGCACGACTGGAAGCACTGGAGGCGAAGCTCGCCGGCGGAAGCACGGCCCCCACGGCGGCCGAACCGCTTGCGGGCGACAGCATCGGCTAACGGGTTTTCCCCAGCTTTCTGGACCAAGCGGCGCGCGTCGACCTTGTGTCGGTGCGCGCCGCTTGGCATTTCCGAACCATGACGACTGCCCATCCGGAAAGGACCTGATGCTCGACGAAGCCGAGGATGATCGCGACGCTGCCGCTCCGATCGATATGTTGGAGCGCTACTTCGCCGCGCACGGCTGGTCGCACCAGCGCGACGAGGATGAGATCGTCGCCAAGGTCAAGGGAAGCTGGACCGAGTTCGAGCTGCGCGCGATCTGGCGCGCGGACGACGGCGTGCTCCAGTTCCTGGCCTTTCCCGACGTGCGCGTGGCGGACGATCGTCGCGGCTCGATCTATGAGGCGATCGGCCTGATCAACGAGCAGCTGTGGATCGGCCACTTCGAACTATGGTCGTCGAGCGGCATCCTGCTGTTCCGCCACGCAGCGATGATCGATGTCGAGGAAGCGGCGCTCTCGCTGGAGCAGGCCGAGGTTCTGGTCGATACCGCGATCGATGAGTGCGAGCGCTTCTACCCGGTGTTCCAATTCGTATTGTGGGGCGGCAAGTCTCCGCGAGAGGCAATCGCCGCCTCGATGATCGAGACGCGGGGCGAGGCGTGACGCAGCCGCTCGCCGGCCCGATCTGGCTGATCGGATGTGGCAACATGGCCGGCGCGATGCTGCGCCGTTGGCTGGACACCGGACACGTGTCCGCGGCTGACGTCACGGTCATCAATCGCAGCGGCTCGCTGCCGATCGACGCCATTCGCGTGCTGACCGAGGTGCCTGCCGATGCGCCTGCACCAGCGACGGTGATGCTGGGCGTGAAGCCGCAGCAGCTCGACGCCATCGCGCAGACCGCGGTTGCGCAGCTTCGCCCCAGGCTTCTGCTCTCGATCCTGGCAGGCGTGGAGAATGCAGCGCTTGCGGCGCGATTCCAGGCGGATGCCATTGTCCGCGCGATGCCGAACCTGCCGGTGTCGATCGGCAAGGGTGTGGTGGCGCTGCACAGCGATAGCACCGATGAGGGGCTGCGGGGTGCGGCGACGGCGCTGATGGCCCCGCTCGGCACCGTCGAATGGATCGCCGAGGAGGGGCTCTTCGATGCGGTGACCGCGCTGTCCGGATGCGGCCCCGGCTTCGTCTTTCGCTTCATCGACGCGATGGGCGCGGCGGGCGCGGCACTCGGCCTTCCGGAGGACCAGGCGCGACGCCTGGCGATCGCGACCGTCGAAGGCGCAGGAGCGTTGGCCAGCCGGACGGACGCTTCGCCCGCGACCCTGGCCGACCGGGTCGCGAGCCCGGGCGGCTCCACCCGCGAGGGCCTCAACGTGCTCGACCGCGAGGATGTCCTGCGTCGTCTGATGGCGGAGACGCTGGCGGCATCGGCTCGGCGCAACGCCGAGATGGCGGCCGCCGCGCGCGGCTGATCAGCGCTCGCCGAGTGCCCGGATTATCGGACGGTCGCTGTCCGGGATGAGGCTTTCGAGCACCGTCCAGAACCCTGCGACCGCTTCGGGTCCGGCCGTCTGATAGGCTTTTGCCAGCCGCTCCCGCACGAGCTGATACAGGCGGCTCTCCAGCGCGGCGCCTTCCGGCGTCAGCTTCAGCAGCCGCCTGCGTGCGTCGCGGTCGTCGCTTCGGCTTTCCACCAATCCGCGTTCGGAAAGCTCGCCCAGCACACGCCCCAGCGATTGCTTCGTGATGGCGAGCAGCCGCAGCAGTTCGCTCACCGACAGGCTGGGCTTGCGCGCAATGAAGTAGAGGGCCCGGTAATGCGCCCGGCCGAGCTTGTGGGCTTCCAGCTCGGCGTCGGTCACGCGGGTCAGATTGGAATGCCCGAAATAGAGCAGCTCGAAGCCGCGGCGGATTTCCGTCTCGCGGAGGAACTGGGCCGAGGCTGCACGATTTGGGACAGTCATGTTGACCTGTTCTGCCAGTGGGCTTAGGCCACGGCAAGCCGGAACGGCACCGCGCCGTCCGATTGCGGAGCAGATCATGATCGACCAGTCCGAAACGCGCTTTCCTCTTACGCCGAACGCCTCGCCGCTCCCGGCCAGCGAGCGTGCGGACAAGCTGGTGAGCCCGGGCTTCGGTCGCGTGTTCACCGATCACATGGCGATTGCACGCTGGTCCGACGAAAAGGGCTGGCACGACATGCAGATCGTCGCGCGCGGCCCCGTGCAGATGGACCCCGCAGCGGCGGTGCTCCACTATGCGCAGGAAATCTTTGAGGGGCTGAAGGCGTACCGGCTCGAGGATGGTGGCGTCGGCCTTTTCCGTCCGGAAGAGAACGCGAAGCGCTTCCGTCGTTCGGCGCGCCGCATGGCGATGCCGGAGCTGCCGGAGGAGCTGTTCCTCGCGTCCTGCCGGGAGCTCTCGCTGGTCGAGCGGGACTGGATTCCCGAGGGTGAGGGCGGGGCGCTCTACCTGCGCCCGTTCATGTTCGCGAGCGAGGTGTTCCTGGGGGTGAAGCCCTCGGCCGAGTATCTCTACATCGTGCTCGCATCTTCGGTCGGCGCCTATTTCAAGGGCGGCGCGCCGAGCGTTTCGCTGTGGGTGTCCCAGGAATATACGCGCGCAGCGCCGGGCGGCACCGGTGACGCCAAGTGCGGCGGCAACTATGCGGCCAGCCTGGTGGCGCAGGCGGAGGCGATCCGTCAGGGCTGCGACCAGGTCGTCTTCCTTGATGCAGCCGAGCGCCGCTGGGTCGAGGAACTGGGCGGCATGAACATCTTCTTCGTGTTCGACGACGGCAGCATGCTGACGCCGCCGCTGACCGGCACGATCTTGCCCGGCATTACCCGCGATTCGATCCTGCGCCTTGCCCGCGACCAGGGGATCACGGTGCGCGAGGAACGCTATGGGATCGACCAGTGGGAGGCAGATGCCCACAGCGGCCGGCTTCGCGAAGCATTCGCCTGCGGCACCGCGGCAGTGGTGACCCCGATCGGCAAGGTATCCTCGCCGCAGGGCAGCTTCTCGATCGGCAACGGCGGCCCGGGCGAGCGTACGATCGCGCTGCGCGACACGTTGGTGAACCTGCAGCGGGGCCGCACGGAGGATCCGTACGGCTGGCTTGAGCGGATCGACGCATAACCCCCTTCCCACCACGCCCGGGGCCGGTATAAGGCCCCGCGGCTGTTGGGGCGTCGCCAAGCGGTAAGGCACCGGTTTTTGGTACCGGCATTCGCAGGTTCGAATCCTGCCGCCCCAGCCAACTCTTTTTATTCGCTTCTTTTGTCCTTGTGGTGCTCGCTTCGACGGCATTCCGCAGCTGCGCGTTAAGCTGCTTCGAGTTCGGTGACGGCAGACTCGCTCAGCGACGCGGTCATCGCCTGGTAGAGATCGGGCATCCGGGGACCGTAGAGACCGCCCAACTAAGCATTGCGGCGATTTCTGACGGTGCTCTCGGCCACCGTCGCCGCGGAGGTGCTCGCTTTGTTGGCAGGGGTGCGGGCAGCTTGCGGGCGCAGTCAACTACTTCGCGGCGCCGTGATCGTGCCAGCTGGCGGCGACGCCGGTCACCTCTTCCAGCTCCTGCAATCGATCGTTGTGTCGATCGCCGGCGCGGCGGCGGATGGGAAGGGTCGGCAGGTTGTCGGCGGATTTGCTCACCGTTGCCGAGTGGCGTCAGCTTTGCCAGTCCGCCAGCAGGCGGCACACAGAAAGAGGCCTGCAGTGTTTCTGACGATCCTGGTGGCGGGCCTGGCAGAGCCGAGCCTGGCCGATAGCGTCCGGTCCTGCTCGGCGGCGGTGCATAGTGCCCAGCTTGAGGATGCGATCTACGCTTGTTCGCGACAAGCAGAGGAGGACACCGCCTGCGGCGCCGCCCTCGGGTTGGGGAGAACCGCGCCATTCGCGCTTCCGATGCTGCCTCCGGACAAGAGAGCCGCTGCTCTCGCCTATTTCGACGCCAGAGTTACCGCCTGCATCGAGCATGAGGAGGGCTTGTAGAAGCAGTGCTAGTGCGCGCTGAGGCGACTAGGTTGTGAAGCGATCAGCGCCCGCCTCCGGATCGAGCGCGGAACGTCCGACGCCTTGCCGCAGCCGGTTCGGCGGACGGCGCGCCAGCTCTTTTCGAAAGCGAGCGTCGAAGCTGGTGCGCTCCTTCTTGATCATGGATGCGGGAACGGAATTCCGTGTCGGCGCGCCAGCGCCTCCAGGATCGCATCTTTGCCTTGCACGAAGGCTTGTCCGTTATAGCTCCCGGTTGCCATTCGAGCGCCGGCATCATCGGCCAGCAAGAGGAGCGGGAGCGATTGGTTCTCGGCTCCGACCAACTCAATGACCGCTTGCCTCGGTCGGGCCCAGTCGACCCGAAGAACGTCGATACGCGTCGCCAGTGTAGGAAAGCTGACGAGGACGCCTTCCATCAAGGCGCAGTGCCAGCAGTAGAAGCGTGCGCCCGGCAAGGCCGGATCAACAAAGTCGGGCTTGATGATAATGAGCTTGTCTCGGTCCATCGGGAGCGCCTCTCTTCGTGAGGGTCTCCTTTAGCGTAAGGAAATCGAACAGCCAGAGGTGCGCCTGGTGTCGATCTAGCCGGAGGGGGGCGACGAGGGTGCCGCTCGACCACACGCTGTCTAGGAACCAGGTCTTCGGCGGTGTCTCCCGGAGCGAGCCGGAGGGTACCTCCACCTGGAGCCGCGGAAAATGAGTGGTTAGCGGCCGTTCCCCTGAGGCAGGAAAGCGGTCGCGTCGCCGCAGATTCGCTGGCCGTTGGCAACAGGACGGTTTCGCCGTGGGAAAGTGAAGGACCGTGCGCCTGGCTGCGTGACTGAGATCCGCGCCGCGTGCTTCTTCTTCGTTATCGCTAACAAGCTTCATCGTTCCTGAGCGCGTGACGTGACCCCCGTTTCTTCATCCACCTGGAACTAGAGACCGGCCCTTGAAGTGACGGTCCCCCGGTTTCTCATCCGGGCGTGATGCGAGCTTCCGGCTTGCATCCGCCGGGGTTAACCCCGGCGGATGCAGCATATTCAGCTGGCGTCAGCCAGCCAAGAGCCGTGTGAGGA